>NZ_JBEYTI010000050.1:0-37344 GCF_040642975.1 Micromonospora sp. NPDC047548 | reverse complement strand
CAGACTGCCGGTCCAGGACTCCAGCGCGGCCACCACGGCCGGGCGGAGAGCGAATTATCCGAACCGCTCAACAATGAGCAAAAAGTAGGAAGCAGATGCAGGTAGTCAGCCAGCGGCTACAGATAGAGCAGCGTGTTAGGAAACCGTTGCTCTACCAGGTCCTGTCCAAGTGGCGGCTGACCCCGGCGAGCGGACCGGCGGGCCCACCGCGGGCAGCACCTCGCGGACGCCCGACCGGGGCAGCTGATGATCGGTCTACATAAGAGTCACTATGGTGTCTCCCCAGAGCCAAAGCATGGTTAGTTGATCTTTCGTTTCCCCTGGTCAGGGGCGGGTGTCCTGGTGGCGGTGAGGGGGCGGTGAACGAGCGCGGCCTTCCTCTGTAGACGATGACGGTTCTTCACGCCAGCCGTCGTCTGCAAAGAAAGGCCGCTCGTGTCAGTCTCGCATGCTGTTCTCGGTGTCGTCATGGAAGAGCGTGGTGAGGTGAACGCCGGGCAGGTAGCGGCGCTGGCGGAGGTGTTCGGGCAGGTCACCGATCCGCGTAAGGCGCGGGGTGTGCGTCATCCGCTCGCTGCGGTGTTGACGGTGCTGACGTTGGCGTTGCTGTGCGGGGCGCGTAACTTCCGGCAGGCCGCGGACCGGACGGGTGAGTTGCCGCAGGTGTTGCTGGTCGCGGCGGGCGCCCGCAGGCATCCGGTCCTGGGGATCCGGATCCCGCCGGGCCGGGACACGCTGCGTCGGCTGGTCGAGGCCGTGGACGCGGCCGTGGTGGACCGGCTGGTCTGCGCCTGGCTGGCCGCCCGGCTCGATGATCAGGGCGGGTGCGGGCTGGCGCTGGACGGCAAGACCATCCGCCACTCCGGCGGCGGTAGCGGCGTCGATGTGCAGTTGTTCTCCGCGATGCGGCACGACACCGCGGTGGTCGTCGCGCAGGTGCAGGTCCCGGCCGACACCACCGAGGTCACCCAGATCCGTGCCCTGCTGGAGACGATCGAGGTGACCGGGATGGTCGTCACCGCTGACGCCGCTCATCCCAGCAGCGACACCGCCGGCTACCTGCGCACACGAGACGCGGACTACGTGTTCACCGTCAAAGGCAACAAACCCGCTCTGCTGGCCGGGATCACCGGCCGGCTACCCACGGCCACCATGGACACCTGCACGCACACCAGCACCGAACGCCGCAGCGGCCACCGCATCACCCGCACGATGTGGACCGCACCCGCCACCGGCATCGACTTCCCCGGCGCGGTCCAGGTCTTCCGGCTCCGCCGCGACGTCTACGCCCCCGACGGGCAACGCGTCAGCAAACAGATCGTCCATGGGATCACCAGCCTGACCAGCAGCGCCGCCACCCTCGCCAGCCATATCAGGACACACTGGTGGATCGAGAACAAAGTTCACTGGGTGCGCGACGTCCTGTTCGGCGAGGACACCCACCACGCCTACCTCGGCGCCGTCGCACACACCATGGCCGCGCTACGCAACCTCGCCATCGCCCTGATCAGACTCGCCGGACACACCAAGATCAAACGCGTCATGGAACGTCACCACGCTGACAAGATGCTCATCCCCGCCCTGCTCAACGCATCCCGATCATGATCAACCGACTTTGCTTCGGCTCCTGATGAGTGCATGCAGGTAGGCATGGTGCCTCACGTGCGGGTCGTTGGCCGGTTACGGTCAGGAGTAACGCCGACGGCTGATCTACGTGTCCAATTCGGTAGGCGGGTTCCTTGCTGGTCTCACGTTCTCCGACAAGGATTCGAACCTGCGACACACGGTTTAGGAATTCTCGGCCCTGCGCATCACACGGCCCGGCCACCTGCTGTTGCCGCTGGCGAGAGCCCTCCCCTGCCCTCAGTCGTTAACCGTCGTTACCCGTCGGCGACCGCCGGATCGGGCACGCAACGGGCACGTGGCGTCCTCTACCGAGACGTCTCGCTTACAAGCTCTGTGCGTCGCGTCCGCATGCGTCCGGCAACGGCTGCCCGCTCGGAGCCTCGTCCCGTGCCAGCGCGCGCCAGTGTGCCGCCGTCCGGTGGCGTTGCTGTCAGCGTTGCTGTCGATAGCCGTTCCGCCGGCGACCCGGGCCGCCCCTCATCGGGGAGCCGGGTAGGTGCTGTCGACGAGCGAGGTTCGGCAGGGAACAGCGTCGGTGGGGCAATCTGCTGTGCACGGCTTATTGGCAAGCCTTCACACCCGGAGCCAAGGCCCTCCCTGCCCCGTGATGCTTTAGCCGCCGCTCATCAAGCTCGACGGCGACTACCACGTCGGCGGTGACTCGATACCGCCTCCGGCCCCAAAGTTGGTGATAGGGATCGTTGATTCGTCCACGATGTTCCAGCCGCTTCCGCTGAGAACACGGTAGTCGGTGTCACGGGTCCGCTCATGCCACCGCTCAAGGTACTGATCCTCAGCCTTTCCTGGTTGGGAAACCCTCAGGACAGCGTCGAAGGCGTCTCCGATCGCATCGGAGATCGCGTCGGGATCGTCAGCAGCACTGAAGGTGAAGGAGACATGCGATGGGTCTTCGGCAAGCAAGTGGATGAGCAGTGGTCGGACGGACACCATGCCGCTGTCGTGCCACAGGCGCCGAATGTCAACTGTCCGTCGGCGCATGAAGAAGCTGGCGTGCCATAGGATGCCCTGGGCCTGAGCGAGAGTTTCCGGGTGTGGCGCCCAAGGGCGGCGGCTAGTACTTAACATCAGGGTCATCTCGTACTGGCGCTCAGCGTGCTCCAACAGCCGCTGTGCGGTGGGGTGCTCTCCGCGAATCCATCCGCGGGTCACAGGGTCAGCGTTCTTCTGCTCATTGATCAAACGCCGGCGGTTGTATGAGGCGAGGGCGATGAAGGTGCCGCGTTCAAGATCACGGAGGGTTTGCTCCAGCCGGCCTAGGTCGTCCTCATGGGGCCTGCGCAGATGGCCTATGCGGTGCCGGATGCGTTTAAGCTCATCCTGCCGGCCGTTCCAAGATCGCTGCTCAAGCAAGGCGTACCCGAACTGGTCCCAATGGCGACCCATCACATCGACCAGCTGACTGTAGTCGAGGTACGCGAGCGGGTTGTCGTTGTCCGCACCGGACATATGGGTAAAGACCGCATCTTGTTCTTGCCGTCCAAATGCGGCCTTGACGGCGTCGACCCAGGCGGCTCCATAACGGGCTCGCAACTCGACGTAGGCCAACTCGCGTAGCCAAGTCTCAATCTGCCACCACCGGGCATAAAGCGCCAAAGACTGTGGCGGCATCTGGTCGATCACTGCTGCTCGCAGCGCGCGAGAGATCTGAGGGTCGTCCCATGGCTCGGCCCGCGCCGGATCCGGCTCGTCGTGTGCCTCCGCATCGACGCTCTCCAAGCGCAGTCGCGGGGCCCCGTCGTGAGCGGAAGCTTGCGTCGGCAGGTGTAGGTGAACAACAGAAGCAGACGTGCCGACGTCAGCCGGGCGAGTCAACCGATCCCGCACCTGCCAGTACGCCAGCATCGACTTGGCACCGGCGAACTCTCGGACGGAGCGCGTCACGAGAAACCTGCGGTCATCTCCGTCACCGCCGTAGCCTCCGCACCAGGGTTCCAGGTCGACCACCGACAGCACCTGCCGCAGCACCGTCTGTCCGTGACTGCCTGGATGGACCGCCACTGAGCGTTGAGCCGCCTCGAACGAGAACCATGGCTGCTCGCCCGACGTGTAGTCCCACCCCCGTTCCAGCATCACCGCGTATTGCACAAGCAGCATGAACGTCCTGACGTGATCGCCACCGGTCGCGCAGTCGGCGATACCACCGATGGTCAGGCGAAGCCGTTGGTCAGGAGACGGGAGCATGCTTCCGCGCGATTCGATCCCCCGGACGAGTCCAGGCGTCAACTCGATCCGGGCGTCCTCGAATCGCGTGCCGCCAACGTACAGCTTTTGGTCAACTTCGGCCCAAGTCGGCCAAACCTGACGGGCGCAAAAGTGCTCCCAAATTGTGGCGATCAGCAAGGCGGCTCTGTCGCCCCCAGCTGATAGAAGCGGAGACGTCTCGTTCGTCTGCTGCTGCATGGCCCTCCTCGTTCCTGCTGACACCAGCAGAGCATGGCAGGAGCTTCCGCATCAACGGCGCCCCTCTGTTCAAGCCAAGCAGCCGACACACGGTTTAGGAACGCAGTAGCGCTTGCTGGGGTACCCCTCGCCCTAGCAGGACATGCGCCCTACGACACCCTGGCGGCATGCTCGATCATCCCGCGCACGTTCTGGGATCTTGTCGCACGACCCCTTTTTGCCGGTGTCTTGTGCCCCCTGTGCGCCCCAGAAGGCGATCAGAAGTGGACGTGTCCCACAGGCAGGGGGCGGGCTACTACTACCCCAACTCCGTACGCCCAGATCGTCTCGGTTAGCGCTGCTACTACCCTGCGGAACCTTGATCTCGGGGGTTTGTTTCGATCGCGCATGGCTTCTCCTTCCTCCTCCGGGGCCGCCTTGTTCTGATCATGAACGAGGCGCACCAGAGTGAGGGCGAGGAGCAGCCCGGCCACCGCCTGTACTTCGGGTGGGAATTGCACCCACGCCTCCCCCACCTGCGGGACACGTCCTCGTTGAGGGTAGAGGGCCATTGCAAGCCGCCGAGAATCTGTCGGGATCTCGTCACTTGGCGTGGGGCCAGTTCGCCGCCACCTGCACCCCACGTGAGCGAGATCGATGGCATAGTGCCGCCAGGACTGACCGGTGGAGGCTCATGTGACTGACGTGACGCGTGACCACGACGACGAGCCCATGACTGACGTTGAGCTCCAGGACGCGGCACAGCACCTTGGAGAGCGCTTCGAAGATCACGACAAGCGGTTTCTAGCGCTGATGACGGCACAGGAGCGGGCTGCTCACTACCAAGCACTGTGGATGCTCTACCAACATGTCGACCGCATCTGGGAAGCACCGAAGAGGGCTGGAGGTCCCCACCCTGTGGAACTCGGCGACTACGGAGCAGTCGCGGGGCTGCGGGACCTCTTCGATCAGCTCCTCAGCCACGTCCAAGACGTGCAGTGCACCGTGGAGGACGAGTCGGGGCGGTACCGGGCTCGCATGGTCGTCGAGGATCTAGGAAGCTGAGCCGGTCTACAGCGTGAAACTGTATATGGACGAGTCGGGGAATGGAAACGCATCGCAGCCACTGATCGTGGGCGCGGTCGAAATCCACGAGGATCCTGAGGAGATAGAACGACGCATCCAGGAACTTTTCCGCCGCTTGTCTGCTCGGCGGAGCCTTGACGGACTTCCTAGTTTCGAGGACTTCCGGAAGCATGGATTCCACGCTTCGAGCGATCCGATCGAGATTTCGGTTCCCTTCTTAGAACTCATGCAAGACCTTGCCTTCAGGGCGTATATCGTAGTTACTGACAGGACTAACCCTAAAGCCGGAGGCACCGAATTAGAGAAGCTTGAGTTCATGTACCAGCACCTACTAGGCGACATACTGATTCGCCATCGAGAACGATCGGAATTGCTCTGTTACATTGAGCAAAACGACAGCCTCGGCCGGCTTGTGTCAAAGCTACCTGAGAGTGCGGTCCGTCGAGCATACGAGAAGCTTGGGCGCCCGGCACGCCTGCCTCGACTGGACGTCGTGATGGCGACCAAAACACAGGCCATGTCGATGGCTATCATTGACTATATTATGATGGCGGCAAGTAGGTGGGTCCGGAAGGGCCACAGTACGGACCCAGCAGATCGGATCTACCGAGGCTTCCGCGAAGTTGAGCCGTTCATCTCAACTTTATACTCTTTGGAACACGGCTTGATCTCCAGCCGCAAACTGCCACTTCATTGACGTGTGGTATGCTGCCTGGTTAAGCAGGGCCGCAGTCAACTTTGTGCGCGAGTCCGCGTGCGTTGCAGCATAGTTCTTGGACAGGGACTGCGGCCCTGCTCCTGCTTTTGAAGGGCGGGAGGCCGAATAATGCCTTTCTCGATCCACGATCTCGCGCAACACTCAGGCGTCTCGCTTCGGCTACTTGAGCTGCTTTCCGAGCGCCTTCCCACTGGTTCGGGACGCCTCTTCAAGACTCAGTCGTTCCGCAAGAAGCGTGGAGGCTTGCGCGAGATAGTCACACCCGGTCCGGGGCTCGACATGGTTACCAAAAACCTGCATCGCAGCTTTTCCACGGTACTGCCGTATAGCCCACCCGATCACGTGCATGGATTCGTTCAGAGGCGGTCGACACTTAGCAACGCGTCTGCACACCTTGACAAATCGTGCATACTACGTGTCGACCTCGAAGACTTCTTCCCCTCGATTAATTCGGAACAGTTAGAATCTGCCCTGCAAAGCCAGGGATACGACGAAAAGGCAGCAAGCCTCGCCGTTAGCGTTGTCACTATAGCCGGCAAGCTTCCAATTGGGCTTAGCACATCACCATTCTTGTCGAATCTCGTCTTCGAAGACACGGATCGGCTTCTCGCACAGTATGCCGAAGCGGAGGGCCTGACCTTTACCCGATACGTAGATGACCTGGCATTTTCCGGCGAGGTGACTGACCGCCACTTTACGGCCATCGAGAGGATTCTGGACGACGCTGGCTGGTCCATTAATGCGAGTAAGACCGCTTACATGCGGAGGGGCGGCCCCCAGTACGTGACCGGGCTTTATGTGGGGGCGGCGGATCGTCCTCGCATTCCTCGCGCAACAAAGCGTCGCATGCGATGGATCGCGCATATCATATCAAAGTTCGGCTATGACGCTTATATGGCGGATTTCGGCGGAGAGAACGCCGATATGTTTCCTCAGCGCCTGATGGGCTGGGCCTGCTACATTGCGGCGGTCGAGCCAGAGCTGGGGTACCCGATGCTGCGCGCCTTCCACGACCAACTTCCAGTTCAATACAATCCCCATGGCGATGCCTGGCTCGCAATCATGAATGATATAGATTAGCCATCATCGTTCGACTTCATGTGCATCAATGCCGTCAATAGAAATGTGCTTCTTCGCATTGGCGAGCCTGTGGGGTGCCAAATCCTGGCTCCTGGGTCTGACCTGGGCCTTACGCGGCGCGTTCGTATTCGTTGATGAGCCCGCCGAGGACGGGTCGGCGTTTGATCCGTTCGTGGTTCAGGTCGATGACGGGGCGGTCGGAGCGTGGGGGTTGCAACTGCAGCGCCCGGTGTGGCCGTCGACCGTTGTAGTGCCGGGCGTATTCGCCGAGCGTTCGGTGTAGGTGTCGTTCGCCGAGGATGAGCATGCGGTCGGTGACCTCGGTGCGGGCGGTGAGCACGAATCTTTCCGCGTAGGCGTTGGCTCGCGGGCTGCGCGGTGGAATCTTGCACACGGTGATGCCGGCGTCGGCCAGCACGGCGTCGAATGCAGCGGTGAACTGTCCGGCTCGGTCCCGGATGAGGACGGTGAACTGGTCGGCGCGTTCGCCGAGGTCCATGAGCAGGTTGCGGGCCTGCTGGACCGTCCACGGCCCGTCCGGGTTGGCGGTGATGCCGAGGATATGGACGTAGCGGCTGCCGATTTCTATCACGAAGAAGACGTACAGGCGTTGGAGGGTGAGTGCGCAGTCGACATGGAAGAAGGCGCAGGCGAGCAATGGTCGACGCCTGGGTGGAAAGGAAGCGCCGCCAGGTGGTGTGATCGCGGCGCACGGGCGCTGGTGGTATGCCGAGTCGTTGGAGGATCCGGCGGATGGTGGACGCGCTCACGTGGTGGCCGAGGCCGCGTAGTTCGCCGACAGGTGTTGCGGGTAGTCGCCCGTCCGGTCGACCAGATCGTAGTCGGACGCGCCGAGATCGCCGCCGCCAACGATCCGCACTGGCGGCTCGTCGTCGTCGACGGCTCCGCCCTCATCGAGTACGACGGCATCCAAGCTCTCGATCACGCCGAACCCATCACCTACGCGATTCCCTCGCCACAACACCACGCGATGGGATGACCGCTCGCCACCAGCCCGAACGCGGTCGAACTTTTGGTCGACCGGTACCTGTCCGGCAATTCGACGTCACCTCGCACTCGATGAGGCCTCTTCCAAGCTGCCTGCCGTCGACCTACGGCTGAAACTAACCCGCGGCGTCGTTGTCCACTTCAGCCGTCGGATGTGCCGGGGCTGTTGGAACGCTCTGGCCGGCTCGTCGTTTCAGCCTGTTCGCCGGCAGAACGTCGCAGCTCAAAGAGGCTCCAGCTGTTCTCTTCGGTCGCCGGGCTCACAGGCCGCGAAGGTATTTGAGAACTTCCAGGGCGAGTGTCATGGTCGCGCCGAAGGCCGCGCCACCCGCGATGACCGCCGTGGAAGGATCAACTCCGCTGTGGTGGAACAGCACGGCTGCGACGACTCCGACGCCGCCGGATATCGCTACCGCAGCCGCGACGGACCGGTGCTCGCGGGAGAGCTTGCGCCTATTCATCGGGCGCCACCGAAGAGCCTGCGGACTACCACGTCGCGAGTCTCGACGACCCGGGCGGCTAGGTCGCGCGCGGCCGCAGCCTCCTCGTCAAGTGCGCCCAGCGCTGCGACCAGCGACTGCTGCCGAGCCAGCGGCGGCAACGGAACCTCCATCGCCGCGACGTCCGCTGCGGTCACATATGCGGTTACGGTAGCCCGTGCGAACGTCTTCATCCCCTCCATGCCCGCTGCGGAGCGCAGATATGCGTACAGGTAGTAGGGGTTGAGGACGCTGGGGTCTAGGACCCGCAGGCGCAGCAGGTTTGTGCTCAGGAGCCAGTCCGACTCGGCCGGCCGCACGAGGGCGGGCGCGGTGAGTGCCCCGGTCCGCACGCAGAGCACGTCGTCCGCGCGTAGCCAGTAGTCCTTCAATGCCTCGGCGGTCGTTCGCGGGGCTCGCGGCGGTTTGTCCGCCACGATTCTCCCGTCGCGCAGGTGCCGCGGCAGGACGATGGGCACTCCCTGCTCGTCGGATCGCTCTTCAGCTCGCAGCCGCGAGTATGAATAGCCCGCCTTGACGTCGCAGACGTCGCCAAGACGGACGATCTGTGCGCCGAGCGGCTGGGAAGCGACGACCGCTGCCTCCTCGGCCGCCGCTCGGCAGTGGAGGGCCCGCGAGTAAGTCGCGCCCAGGCCGGCGCGGGCACCGTCGGCGTCGACGGATGGAAGCCTTGTCGGGCCTGGTAGGTACTCCGCCGGGTTGAGCGAGTAGGACTCCGGCCGGATGACGGCCTTGGTGACGGCAGCACTCAGGCCCTCGATGCCCGGGTGTGGCCGACCGACCGCGCGGTCGGCAAGGAACGACCGCCACCCTCTCAGGATGCTGGCCTGGCCAGCCTCATCGAGCAGCGTGCGGCCATCGCGTGGCACACCGAGGTTCGCCGCGTCGACGAACAGGATCGGCTGGTCCGACCCGGGCGCCCGCCGGACGATCCAGACGCTGGTTGCAACGGACATGCCAGCGTACAGGCCGGGTGGGAGAGCGATGACCGCTTCCACCATGGAGTCCTCGACCAGTCTGCGGCGGATTTCCCGCTCGCGGGCATTGGTTGAGACGGCGGCTATCCGCGGCATGATGATCGCAGCCCGGCCGTCGTCGCTCAATTGCTCGATGCAATGCAGGAGCCAGCGAAAGGCGGATCGGGCCGGCGGTGGCGGGAATGGCTGCCAGTCGGTGTTGGGGCGCCGGTCGAGCCACGAGTCGCTTCCAAACGGCGGATTGGCGAGGACGTGCGTGACGGTTGCGCGCCGAGCTCGTTCCGCCGGACGCAGGTCGGCTGTTCCCCCCAGGGCCAGCAGCGTAAGTCCGGAGAGGCTTAGAGCCGTGGCGTTGGGGCCGAGCCCGTGCAGGCGCAGGCCGTCCGGCCTGGTCGCCACGCCGGCGGCAGCGATGAGCAGCTCGCCAGCGCGCAAGTACGGGTCGTAAACGGACTCGGCAGTATCGTCGATCACCGCCTCGGCAAGCAGGGCCGCAACCGCGCGCGGGGTGAGGAACGCGCTCGGGGGCAGAGCGGCGTCGTACGCGTCGACGAGGGCTTGCACGTTCGCAGCGCCGAGCTCCGAGCAGCGGGCCATGAGGCCCCGGACCTCAGGGACGCTTTCCGGGGTCAACCGCCGCAATGCGGCGAAGACCTCGGGCGAGACGCCGTGACGCAGCGCCGCCCTCTCGCCGGCTGTCGCGATGCGTTCGATGAGCCATCGCGCCCCTGCGGCCCCCGCATTCGGCGCAATCAGATCATTCAGCCCAGCCCAGCCGCGCGGATCCCGCTCGCGCAGAAAGATCAACGTGAGGCGCAGAATGAGGTTGTCGGCCTCAGCCGTCGCGGGATCGCCGGACAGCTTCATACCAGGCACATCCCTGGGCTCCGCTGCGGCGAGGCTCCGCCGGACTCGGTCGGCGTAGCTGCACTCGGTCCCGTCGTCGGCCCCACGGATCGAGCCGTGTACCTGCCGGGAGTCGAGCCACTCAAGCACCTCGGAAAGCGCGAAGCGGCCATCCCCACTAGGACGTGGGAAGTCGCGGCGTTTGGCCCACGAGGTCACCGCCGCGCGGCTGACCCCGGCCAGCCTGGAAATCTCTGAACGCTTGACGTGCTGCATCTCTCTCCCCGACTCATCGCAAAGGACTCCGTCGAAGGTAGACGGCGCGGAGACACGTGCCAAGTGTGAGCACCCGCCAGTGCGCTAGGCCTTCCTCTTGGCGACAGAGTCGTGACCTGGGATTCTAAAGAGGTGGACTGCGCTACTCCGGGCACGAAATTTATTTCGTTAACTCCATAGGTGTTAACGTCCATGGGATGAACTCTGGCCCTAGCGACCGGGTGAGATGCACGGCGCTGGCCGTGTCCGGCCAAGCGCTCAGCGTTGGTAACGATGCAGCTGGTGACGTAGGGCAACGTCCTACTGCACCTGGAAATAGCGCCCGGATCGCGGCCCCGGCGATCCCCTCGCCCACGGCGTACGACAGCGGCGAGCCTGACGTCAGCGGGCGATTGCTCAAGGCGCCGCACTGCCCGGCCGAGGCAGATGACGTCATCCGCGGCCCCGATGGTGGAACATTATTCGATCCACCCGCAGGATCACCCCGCGCCTGTCCGCACGCGGGTGTGTCAGTCGCCCCAGCACAAGTCGCGTAGGCATGCTCGGTCCACAACCCGCGAATCCACTTGCACACGGCGCCCGCGGGCGCCGATGATGCACCCTCGACCTCTACCGTGGATATCAGATGCGCAACTCGTTGATGGACCGGGCACCTGGCAATCAGATCGACGTCATCCTGACCCACCCTCATCATCAGCAGACGCTGCGCACCATGATCGAGTTGATCGCCGACCTGCGACGCTGTCAGCTGGCGGCGGACCTCTACGAGTTCCAAGAGCGGCTGTTCCGGTTGGTGCTAGACGTCGAACGGCGCCGCAGCGAGATCAGCCGCGTCGTCAAGCGACTCAAGAAGCCCGGCGGCACAGTGCCGCGCGGTGCGCCCGACCTCGGCACTGGGCTCGACCCGTCGGACCTCGATTCGTGGCTGCTGGAAGACGAAGTCTTCGAGCGGATCTGGCGACAGCTCAAGTCGATCGGCGACGCCCTTGCCTGGCGGGCGTTCGGGTATGACCGTCGCGTCATCGTGGCTCTGTCCCGAAACGCCTCCCCTGGGCTGATGCAGGGCAAGGAGGGCTTGGCTAAAGAGCGCGAGTTCATCCAGACGGCCTGGCGCGACAACGGCCAGTTCGTGCTGCACCACGACCTCACCGCCGCGTTGCGAGTCGGCGACCTCAGCGTGTTCTACGACGACGGCAGCGTTCTGCTTCACGAGGTCAAGACCAACAGCAACCGCCGAATCAAGAGGCAAGATCAGATTTTGATCGACACGTCGATGGTCCTGGCCGACAAGGCGACGCTGCTGCCCAGCGGCTTCACCCCCGTGCGCACGCGGATCCCGTTCGTCACGAATCTACGCGGGCTGGGTGAGGTGCTTGGGCTCGCCCACGAACGCACCGGCATCCAGGCAGGTGTCGTCTCGCCCGGTCGGGCCGTCGTCGCCGCAAGCCAATACACCGCCGCTCACCACTACCGCGAAGACACCTTCGGCGACCGTTTCTCGATCGAGCTCGGCCGCTCCCGGCGCAAGATCGGCATACGGTCCCCCGAGCACACTCTGAGTTTGACGAGCCTCGACTCGGCCGCCCGCTGGCCCACTCGGCCGCCGTGGGCTATCTATCCTGTGGCACCCGAGGTTGCCGCCAGCCTCATCGCCGATGCGATGTTCTTCTTCGTCTGTATGTCCCCTGACGTGATCATCAACCGGCTCGCCGATGCTGGTGTGCAAGCGGATTGGATTCAGCCGCTCGACGACTCCGCGGACTGGAGCAAACCGCTACTGCGCGTCGCGGCCACCAGCGGCAATCAGCTCTGGTTCACGTCGCTGAACCCGGAGGCCATCGCCAGTCTCATGCTGGAGTTCATCGACCTTCGCGCCTGGTGCCGGCAGGTGGCCCTGATGCTCACCGGTGATGTACCCACGGGTACCCGCCCGTGGCCATGCTTCACCGACGAGTACAAGGCCTGGGCATGACAGCTGCCCTTCAAATCGGGCGACGCCGTCGTCAAACCCTGGCGGCAGGCAGGCGGTGTTAGGAGTCCTCGACCGTCAACAGGCCGGGCGGCCCAACCGAGCAGGGAGAGACCACCGCAGGTCCAGAGACGGCCCGGCTCGTCGTTGAGCGGTCATGGCGGTCTCATCGTTCCCTGGCTCACCTGCGCGTACGGCCAGGTACGCGAGGTAGATCTATCGGATCCCCGGCGACCACGACGCGGTCGTGACGAGCGGTAGACCGAGCCGCATTCTCGCTGATCACCTACGGTCGGGGTGTGAACGTGCTGCTGCGCGGCGGGCCGGGTGACGGCCAGGTGCCCGGCGGTGGGGAGACCGTCGCGTGCAGGCCTGCCTATACAGGATAACGCCGGAGTTCGGCCCAGCGGCACGGGCGCGACGTGCGGATTTATCGGCACCGCCCCGACTGCTGTGACCCCATACGGTCGAGGCGCTGAGGACCGGTGCGAGTGACCCGCAGAGCCGGTTGTTCGCCACTCCACACCACCAGCTCGAACATGCGTACGATCACTTCGTGCAAGAGGTGGTCCTCGGGTTTCGCGGTTACGCGGTGGCCTGGGCCCAGGCCAGTTGGACGGCGTGGATTTCGTCGGGGGTGGGTTGGCGGGGCAGTTCGGGTTGATATTGGGCGGCGATCAGCACGCGCCGTAGCTTGACGATCATGTCCTGGTAGGACGCGCATCGCTTGGTGGCGTACCAGGGTGCGCGCTCACGCCGGTCGCGGACGACGTTCGGGTGGTGGCCGGCGAGGTGGTACCAGATGACCACGACGCTTTGGGTGTAGAGCCCGAACGGCACGGTGCGTTCGACCGCCCTGCGGGTGCGGTTGCGGGCCTCGCCAACGCCGGTGATCTGTTTGGCGTCTTCGAAGGCGACCTCGATGGCCCAGCGGGCTGCATAGCGCTCCACGATGACGCCAACCGGGGTGGTCAGGTCGGTGGTGACCAGCGTGAGGGCGGGTTTACCGGGTTCGACGATGACCAGCACCTGCACTGGGCGGGCACCGAACACGCCGCGCCACAGACACGTAAACGGGCCGCTGACCTGGCGAAACGCTGGCTTGATTCGTGAGCTGCCGTCGCATCTCGTCGTTGTGTCGTACTCGTGCGCGATACTGGGGCGCGCGCGGGCTACAGGTCTTGTGAGTAGGTGAAGGGGGCGCGATTGGCCAGGGGGAAGACGGTCACACAGTCGACGCTGATTGGCGAACTGGGGATCGCATTGATCCATCGCCGAGTGACCGAGATGGGGTACCTCTTCCATCCGCGACGTGTCGATCACGGTATCGACGGGCACATCGATCTCGTCGATCCGGCGAACTCGCAGGTGCTTAATTTGGTGCTCCTGGTGCAGAGCAAGGCGAGCAATTCCCGCTTTCCGTATGAGACTGAGGAGAGTTTCCAGTACACCTGCGACGAGGCCGACCTCGACTACTGGCTCAGCGGCAACGCCCCCGTCCTCCTCGTGATTTCGCATCCCGAGGAGGAAAAGGCCTGGTGGGTGGACGTCAAGGCCGAGTTCTCGGACCCGCAGCGGCGGCTGGAGCGCAGCGTCGTGATCGACAAGCGGACTCAGGCATTCGACAAGTCAGCCGCCCGCGCACTGCTGACGCGAGCTGTCCCGAAGTCGGCTGGCGTCTACCTGGCACCGGCGCCGAAGATCGAGGTACTGACCTCGAGCTTACTGCCCATTGTTGACTTCCCGGCCACGCTGTATCTCGCGCCTGCTGTCACCGGCAAGTACCCGGCCGCGGGTGCGCTGCTGGACGCCGAGCCCGCCCGCGGACGCAGCGGCTGGATCCTGCGCGACGGCCTGGTGGTCAGTTTCTCCGATCTGCGCCAACGGCCGCTAAACGTGCTCTGCGCCGGCGACGTCGAACGGCACGAGACCGCCGAATGGGCGAACAGCGACGACATCGACGTCAGGAACCGTTTCGCAGACCTGCTGCAGCGCGCGTTCCAGGCTGACCAGAGCGGACACCTGCGCTGGCACAAGGAACGCGATCACCTGCACTTCTTGCCCACGCGTGACCTCGGTGTGCGGCGGGAAGGCAAGGTCCCGGGCCGGCGCGGGCACACCGTGTTCAGCGCGTACCGCATGGAGGAGGACCCCGAGGCGGTGAGCTTTTATCGGCACGCGGCGATCACGACACGGTTCCGGCGCCTCGACGGCGTCTGGTACATGCAGGTCGGAACCGACTACTGCTTCACCTCAAACGGCCGCGACGAGTACCGGTTCGCCGACACCCTGCTCGCAGGCATCAAACGCCTGGACCGCCACCAGGCGGTCGCCGGATGGATGCGCACGTGGGAGACGTACCTGACGCAGGCACCGGACCTGTTCGCCCCTGAACATGCGCTGACGTTCGGCCGGTTCGTATCCTTCGAGGTCGATCGGGGCATCGTCGACAGCCTGTGGGGCCCCGCTCCCGTGCAGCCGCGCGACGACGAACCGGCTAACTCCGCCGCGCAGGAGAAGATTGACCAGGCGCTTGCCGGTATCGGCGTCGACCTGAACGACCTGTTCGCGCTCGACGACGACGCCGACAGCAACGATGAATTTCCTGCTGCGCTGGCGCCACCGCCACGGCGGGCCGACCGGAGTCGCCGCGCCGCATCGGACACCAAGGCAACGAGGGGGAAGCGATGATGCGCGCCGAGATCCTCGACGAGCCCGCCCTGGAGTTCGGCGGCGGAGCCCGTCACATCGACCCGCGGTTCGGCCTCACCGTCTACGGCCCCGCCGACCTAGGCAATCCGACAGCCCCCGTCGCCATCAGGGTCGGGCTCATCGGCCCAGCGGATCAGGCCGACGGCACCCGGCGCTGGTTCGAACGCTGCCGCAGCCCGATCGCCGCCAAGGACGAGCGCTACCCCCACCTGTTCCCGGCATTCCCCGGCTGCGACACCGACGCCGGCCTCTACACCCAGCTGACTTTCGCCGACCGCAACGTCCGCCAGATCACCGCACGGCAGCTCCGTGCACTCGAGGGCCGCACGGGAGCGGATACGGTAGGCGAAGCCGTGGACATCTACGCCAGTGAGATCGCCGCGATGGCTGAGGAACACCGGGTCGATGTGATCGTGGTCGCGCGCCCTGACGAACTGAACGACACCCGGGCCAAGACCCGCCGGTCGGGACGCCGCCGACCCAAGTCCGCTCCGGCGAGCGGCGGACTCGAAAACTTCCACGATCTACTCAAGGCACGCACTCTGCACCTCGGTATCCCGCTGCAGATCATCCGCCGTAGCACCTGGGACGAGGCGACCCCGCCCCCCAAAGGCCGGGGGCGCCAAGACGAGGCGACGCGGGCCTGGAACCTGCACATCGCGATGTACTACAAAGCCGGTGGTGTGCCATGGCGGCTGCAGCGCATCGCGACCGACTACACCACCTGCTACGTCGGTGTCTCGTTCTACCGTGCCGGCGACGGCACTCGCCTCGACACCGCGGTCGCGCACGTGTTCAACGAACGCGGCGACGGTGTGATCGTCCGCGGCGGCCAAGCCCACATCAGCGCCGAGGACAACCAGCCCCACCTTGCTGCGGCCGACGCCCACGACCTCCTTCAACGAGCCCTAAACACCTACCGCGCCGAACACAAGACGCTCCCGGCCCGGGTGGTCGTCCACAAATCATCCCGTTTCACTGCCGACGAGGTCGACGGCTTTGACGGAGCTGCCAACGCTCGCGATCTGGGCGCGCTCGATCTCATCTGGCTGACCGACAGCGAAGACGCCCAGCTGTTCCGGCCCGGCGCTGCCCCACCGCTACGCGGTACGTTCTTCACCCTCGGTGCCCACGAGCACGCGCTCTACACGAAAGCCAGCATCGAGTTCTACTCCACATACCCAGGAATGCATGTACCCCGACCGCTCGGAATACGACCAGCGTTACTGGCCGGTAACCCGCGGGACCTTGCCCTAGAGCTACTGGCCCTCAGCAAGATGAACTGGAATCAGGCCCAGCTTGACGGCCGCCTACCGATCACCCTGCGGACAGCCGAGCAGGTCAAAAAGATCCTCCGCTTCAGAGCGCCGTCAGATTCGATCGCCAGCCGTTACGCCCAGTACATGTGAGTACCCCGGCTTGTGCGAGGCCACGGCGTAGAAATCTGGATCCCCGGGACCGATGGACCCGCCGACCTCGACGACGTACCCGCCAGACACTCATCATGATGCCGGGTGCCCAGGCCAGACGCGAGGTCCAACGGGGCACGTTTCCGCACCACCACGACGATGCAGGCACCGGCCCGCGAATAGGGCCGCCACCTCGGCAGCCGGCCGCCCTACGGGTACCGGCTCGTTGATGCCGGACCCACCCAACCACGCACACGCCCAGTAGGGCCGGCGCCTGCACCGAATCGATCCGGACCCGGACACTGCCCAATACCTGACATGGATCTTCGCCCAACGGCTGGCCAGGCACAGCATCGCCGGCATCGCCAGGGCGCTCAACGAGATGGGTGTACCGAGTCCCTCGGCCGCCGACCCCGTACGCAACCCGCACCGCCCTGGCGACGGGTGGCGGCTGCGGACTGTGGCGGCGATCCGCGCCAACCCCCGCTTCACCGGTCGACAGGTATAGACCTGCAACCGCAGCACCCCGGAACGTACAGCCGACGAACTGCCCGGCCTGCTCCAGGTGCAGCGGCTTGCCGTCGGCACCCAGTGGGCGCTGTCAGCCACGCTCGCGTACCCGGCGCTGGTCAGCGAAGAGGACTTCATCACCGCGCAAGTCATCAGCGCCGTGAGCCAGGCTACGGACGGGACCAGGCGGACCTACGTGCTAGGGCGCGTATTTGGTTGTGATCAAGGAGTGGTCTGCGTGAGGTCCTTGATCCAGATCATGGAGGCGCGGAGGTGGAGACCGGCGAGGTAGCTCTCGGGGGTCTTGTCGTACCGGGTGGCGATGCCTCGCCAGGCCTTCAGCTTGTTGATCAGGCGCTCGACGTTGTTCCGTTCCTTGTAGAGGTCGGCGTCGTGGCTGACGGGTCGGCCGCCCTGGCGGCCCTTCTTCTTCCGGTTCGCGGCCTGGTCCCTCTTCTCCGGGATGACTGCCTTGATGTGGTGTTTCCGTAGGTAGGCGCGGTTGCCGCGGGACGAGTACGCCTTGTCCCCGGCGACCGCGTCAGGCCGGGTGCGAGGGCGGCCGACCGGACCCCGGACCCGTATTTTCTTGAGCACGAGGACGAACTGCGGGCTGTCCGCGGCCTGCCCCACGGTCAGGACGAACGCCAGTGGGCGGCACTGTCGGTCGGCGGCGAGGTGAACCTTGCTGGTCTGCCCGCCCCTTGACCGTCCGAGCAGGGCAGCGGTCAGCCTGAGCTTGTGCCGGCGCCGGATGCGTCGCCGTTGCTCCCGCTCAGATTCGTCTTCACCATTATGCCCGTCTCGTCCTTGCGGATCATCCCCTTTTGCCGGGCCTTCTCCTCCTCGACGGCAGCCTTCTCCAAGGCGATGACGACATCCTGGCCGAGGTGCATCCCGGCAGCGTCGTGATGGGCCCGGGCAGTGGTGGAGTCCACGCTGACCAGAGACAAGTCCACCTCGCCTCCCTTCGCGGCCTCCGCGATCAAGCCCTCCAGCAGGGCCTCGAGGACACCCGTGTCCCTCCACTGCCGAAAGCGGTTGTGGACGGTCGGCCAAGCACCGAACTCCTTCGGCATCTCCCGCCACTGCCCGCCCGTTCTGAACCGCCAGATCACACCCTCGAACTGCTGTCGCAACCGCTCGGGGTACGGACCGAACCTGCCGATCGGCAGGTAAGGCTCGATGAACTCCCACTCCGAGTCGGACAGTTGCACCCGTTGCCGACCGGATCTTTACTGCCGCTGCTGGAGAAACTCGCTACACGAACGGGCACCGGGACTCCCGCCGCACCCCGCATGCTCGCTGCGACCGACGACGAAGTGCGGCGCCGCGCCGGGTCCACTACCGGAGAGGCCCCGGCCCTCGTCGGCGGCAACAGACCCACCCTTCGGGTTCATGGCACTACTGTCGACGACGCCTGATTGCTCGTTGCTCTCCATGAGTTCCGTATACCGCAAAGGACAGTTGGTGCCCTACAGGGCTCCCGGCGGAAGGCGATGATGGCCGGCTTGTTCGACGGCTTCGCAGGCTACCGCGTAGTGACTGACGCGGAGAAGCGCCACGCACTTACCGCAGCGCTCGTCGCGGTTGACGCGCCGCGCGGCCGGCACGGGCAATCTCAAGGAGCCAGGACGTCGTTCCGCGTCGCGCGTTCACTGCTCGCCTTGCTCCGCTGGTGCCAGATCGGCATCAATCGCCTCTGCTGCGCGTAGGAGATTGACTTCCCTATCCTTGAACTTGAAGTAAAGCACCAAGCCAGTCGCGGTGGCGGCCAGCGCGTTACCTGCCGCAGCACCCGGCGTACTCCGGGGGCCAGTGCACCTCCGGGCCCCGAGCGGTGGGGCCGCGCGGGGTGTCGGTGCGGCGCGCGGCACCGAGGTCGGTGATCAGTCCGTAGCCGTCGTGGATGAGAATGTTCTCCTGGTAGACATCGCGGTGCACGATCCCGCGCTCGTGCAGGGTGCTCAGGCCCTCGGCGACGTCGGCCAGGATGCTTAGCCCCGCCGCTACGTCGTCTCGGCTGAGGGTGGTGGCGAGGTGGGGCCCGAAGTTGCCTCCGTGGCAGTAGGGCATGGTGTACCAGTCGAACCGGTCGGTGCTGCCCTCCTCCAGCAGCGGCACGACGTGCTCGGCGCCTTGGGCGGCGCGGGTGACGGCGATCTCGTGGCGGAAGTCCTCGCGGGTCAGGGCCCTTTCGGCCTCGGTCATCTCCGCGTACCAGTAGAAGCCGTAGGCGGCCTTGCGGGTGGCCTCGTCGAGTTCGGCTAGGACGTGGTTGCTGCCGAAGCCGGCCTTGAGGACCACCGGAGGCGTTCCGTTGCGGCTGGCGAGCACCAGGGTGCTGGCGCGGGTGAAGCAGAGGAGGTCGTGGACGTGCCAGCCGGCGTCACGGAGCTGGTCAAGGACCCAGGCGGCAGGGTGCATCGGGTGCAGGTGCATGGGCTAACTCCTCATGTTCGCGCCGCATCCGGTGCGGTTTCGCGCAGCCGGTCCAGGCAGGCGGCGGCCAGCAGGTCGAGGTCGGGTTCGGTGGCGCACGGATGGCGCAGCACGGGCAGGCCGGTTGCCTCGGTCCACGCGTTGGCGCCCTGCTCGTACAGGTCGGCATACCGAGCAGCGGTCGGGCGGTCCTCCCCGAAACGGAGCGTGGTGGGCCGCTTGTACAGCCGGACATGGCACAGCTCGGGCTCGGTGGTGAGCAGGACGATCAGGTCCGCCCGCGCGGCCGTGACCTCGGCGAGCTGCTGGACGTAGTGGGCGACAGGACGATCGTGCAGCAGGGCGAGCAGGCAGGCGGTCGACAAGGTGAGCCGGTCGGCGACGACCGGGCCTAGGGACAGGGCGGGGGCGAGGTTGTGTCGGGCATGGAGTTCAAGGTCACGGCGGACCGCGGCCACCGCCCGCACGCCGCTGGAGGCCGGACGGCCGGCCCGCAGGCCGATGATGGAGCGGGTGGCCTCCAGCGACAGCCAAGAGAACTGGCCGATGTGCCCGAGGCGGATGTCCTCGCAGGCGGCGGTGGCCAGGATCCGGTCGCGCAGCGTGCTCTTCCCGGCTCCGGCGATTCCCTCCAAGGCCAGCAGCATGCCTCGCCCCTAGTTCTTCTCGGCGATCAGCCAGCTGATGAACTTCGCGACGCGGCCGCAGGTGACCGGTTCGGTGCCGTGGGTGAGCTGGGAGCCGTAGAGCAGGGCGGTGCCCGGGACGGGGCTGACGCTCCACCGGGTTCGGGGCATGGCCGCAAACCAGTCAGCACAGTGGTCGGCACCGTCATGGGCAAACCACATGCCGCCCGCGTAGGCGTGTCCCTGGGCGTCGTGGTCCAGGCGGACGTTCCACAGGCGGTCGCTGGAAGTGCTTTCGACGTAGAACGCACCACCGGCCTCCGCCTCGTGGACCACGACGCTGATGCCGGCGATCTGTCGCGGCCAAGCGAACGGGTCGGGGGCAATGCCGTCGAGGTGGCCAGTGATGTGCTGGCCGGGGCCATACTCGACGTAGGTCCACGGCCGGCAGGCGGTGATCGACGGCATGACGCGGGCCAGAGCGGGGCGGGCGCGGTCGAAGGCGTGCTGAAGCAGGGCCTCGGCTCTGTCCGGGATCCTCGGGACCTCGATCCGTCCGGCCGGCTCGTAGACGGCCATGGCTTGCTCGTTGGTGCGGCCGGGGATCTCATGGATGGAGGTGGACCGCTTCGTGCCGAAGCGGACCCGCGCCTCCTCGGTGAGGAAGTCGTTCATCACGGCGGCGAGCCGGTCCCGCTCCTCGGTGTCGACGAATCCCTCGACGCTGCCGACCGCGACGGTCTCGGCGATGTGGATCACGAGTCGGTCCTCCTCGTCTCGAGCACTCGGCGGACGTCGTCCAGGCCGGTGCAGTGATTGAGCCAACTGGCTACGGGGTGGTGGATGTTGGCGGTCGGATTAGCCCAAAGGGCCAGCAGCTCGCCGGCCAGCGGCAGCTCCTCCGCGCCTGGCAGCGCCTCCAACACGGTCAGCTGGTCCAATGCCGGGCACCAAGCAGCGTGCTGGGTGGCGAAGGCCCGCCCCAGCCGTGCTGCCGCCGCAAGCCCGCAGGAGCGCAGGAGCGTTTCGGCGGGCTCAGCCCGCTGGTAGCCGCGGTACTCGGTCTGCGCCCATCCAGCCCCGACCGCAGCGGCTACGGCCGCAACGCGGCAGGTCGCACAGCACCCGCCGTCGGCCTTCGGGCACGGATGATCGTGGGCCGGGAGGGTGGCGGCGACCTCGACGAGAGCCGCCCAGGCGGAGACCGTCAACAACTCGCCGACGGTGCTGCGGCCCGAGTCCGGGCCATGGTTGCAGCACACCGGACCCGACTGGGGTGCCGCGCTGGGAAGGAGCGCGGGCTCGATGAACAGAGCGTGGAAGTACACGATCCGCCCCAGCAACTGATGGATCGTCAGCGAGGCCGTGACGCTACCCACGCCGCCTCCTTACTGGTCTGAGCAGTGATCTGAGGCGCCGGGCAACAGCAGCCGTCCTCGATGGGCCGCTCGCCGCGCAGCGCGTCGGCGACGGCGCGGGTGGCCGCCCCAACGGCGTCGAAGTACGCCGGCCAGCCGTTCCCGGAGCCCGGGCGCAGCGTCAGGTCGAGTACGGGGCTCGTGCGTCCGGTGGTCTCGCACGTCAGCTCCGCCCGCCCGACGGCCACCTGCACCGCGGCGGGCAGGTCGGTGGTCACCGCGGTTACCACGCGGCACAGGGCGGCAGCAGCTCGCGCATACTCGGTCCGGTCGCGCGGAAGAATGCCGACCCGGCGCTCGGCAGGCGGCAGATCAGAGCCGGAGTAGAGATGTCCCTGACAGCTGTCATACGTGACAAGGCGCCAGTCCCGGGTGACAGCGTCGACCAGGGAGCGGACTCCGGGCTCGATTGCCTCTCGCCACTGGGGGTGGGCCGGGTCCAGGTCATCGGCCTCGTGCACGCCGGGCAGGCCGACGGTGTTGATGTTGCCATGCGCGCTGGTGCGCAGCCGCACATGCGGACGGTTCACGTTGGGGTGGTCCCAGCGGGCGAGGAAGGAGGCGACGTCGCGCATGCTGTTCGGCGTACGGGGGCGCAAGCGCACCCTGCGGCACCAGACCCCGGCCGGGTGGGCGGGCTGGGCGAGGAGTGCGGCGATGCCGTCGATCATCCGCATCCGGTAGTCGCAGTAGGCGTCTTGGTCGCCAGCCTGGTCCTGACGCCAGCGGGTGGCCACGCAGCCGCCGCCGCACGCGGACCGGTAGGCGCAGGTGGTGCACCGCTCCATCAGGGCCTTGCCCTGGTTCAGCAGCGGCAGCCGCCGCTGAGCCGCGACGACCGCGTTCTGCCCGGAAACCTGATCCAAGAAGGTGAGCTGGGCCTGCGGCCAGGGCAGTTCATCACAGCTGCCGAGCCGTCCGCCCGGATAGAGCGTGAAGACGTGGTCGCACTTCAGGTTGGAGAAGTGGCAGAAGCCGGTATCCAGCCCGCGCAGCCGTCGGATGGTGGATACGGCCGGTTCTAGTTTCAGGCGGGCGAAGTGCCCGGCGCCGATCCAGCGGACGGTGGCGGCAAGCACGAACTCGGCGTATTGGTCCGGGGTGGTCGCCCACCCGGGCCCTTGCGGGCCGCGCATAGCCGCGCGTTGAAGGAGTCGGCTCGCGGGAAGGCGCTGCCCTTGGGCAGCGGTGGGGTTTTGGACGGATGCATCGAAGCAGGGCACGAAGCTGACGGCGTTGACTGCCTCGAAGCCGGCTAGGTGGTCCAAGACGGCCTCGGCACGGTCGAGCACAGTCGGAGTGACCGCGGCGATCACGCCCACCCTCCGGCCGCGCTCGGCCAGCAGCCGCAGCGCGGCGGCTACGCGCGGGTACACCGCCCGGCCGTCGTAACCTACCCGCCAGGCGTTGCCCGCCGCGTCTCCGTCGAGGGAGATGCCGATCTGGAGGCGCGGGTACAGGGCATCGATCAAATCCAGCCACTGCTCATCGAGCAACACGCCGTTGGTCTGCATCGAGACCCGTACCACGCTGGGCTGGGACGCCAGTTCGCGCAGGACCTCGGCGACATGGTCACGTCCGGCCGTCAACGGCTCGCCGCCATGCAGTTCGACGGCGAGCGGACGCCCCGAGAAGAGCTCGGTGAGCCGACGTACTTGACCGGCGTCGATCCGGGCTCCCCCCGGGACCTCCTTGCGTTTCTCGTAGCAGTACAGGCAGTCGATGTCGCAGGTCTCACCCCGTAGCTTCAAGATCACCGATACGGCACTGTCGGCGTCTTCGACGTCGAGGCCGCGGTACAGGTGGGCCATCGGGTCGTGCTGTTCGGTGGTGCCGTACATCGGCTGCCTCCCAGGGGTGGCCGTGACCGGGCGGGGATCAGTCGTACAGGCGTCCCAGCAGGGCGCCCTGGCCGGACTGGAGGATGTGGGCGGCCTCCAGCGGAATCCAGAAGCATTCGAAGTGCGTTGGCTCCTGCTCCCCGTCGTGGTCCTCCTGGCTCATCCACCGCTCCGACGTCGGCTCGGTAAGTTCCAGGTGGAAGACGTGGCGGCGCTGGAGCTCGAACCGGTACGGGCTGATGTCGTACTCGGTCTCGCCGAGCTTTCGCACGATCTTGAAGTCCTTCAGGCCGGTTTCCTCCCGGGCCTCGCGCAGCGCCGCCGCCTCTGGCGTCTCGCCGGCGCGGATGCTGCCGGCCGGAACCTGGATGCCGACTTCCTCGTAGCTGTAGTCGGTGTGCCGGAAGACCAGCAGTTTGCCGTCACGTACGACGTAGCAGAGAACCTTGTCCTTGGTGACCCGATCTGGCATGGAAGAGCCCCTCTTCATTCGTTGGAACCAGACGCTTGCAGGACCGGAGATCACGGACAGAACCGCATGCCGCGCTGAGGCCGGACCGCCGGTCGCTGGGCAAATGACCTTGAGTCTAGGTCCCGTTAACCGGGCGCCACGAAGATCCAAGCATTCGGTCCATAGGAGTGCGCCATGGGTTCACCGTGTGTTGCCCGAGCTCAGGTCCCACTCCTCGTCTCGCTACTTCCGAACGATTCGCTGGCAGTAGCGTCCCAAGGTCTGGGCTGACCACGTCAGCCCTCGATGGGGGTCCAAGATGTACCCCTCCGGGTGGAGGTCAACGTCGGGAAGTGAACGATCTTGCCGATGGTGTCGACGACCTGCCCCACATAACCTGGTCCCATGGAGGCTCAAGATCATCGCTCGTCGTCCCGGCGTGGGTTGAGTGGGGAACAGGCTCTCGATCTGGTGACCAAGATCGTTGCCGAGGCTGGTCACCGCACTGACGGGATTGCGCTGCTACGACCGCCCGCCGACAACGCCATGGTGGCTATCCCACAACTCGGCCTCGTTGCACGAGTGGGTATCGACATTGTTTTCCGCGATCGTCTAGCCAATGAGCTGCATGTTGCGGAATGGCTGATGTCACGGGGGGTGCCCTCCATTCAGGCTGTGAATCTCCCAGGCTTGGCTCAGCTAGAAGTCATAGATGGTCGGGTCTTTACATGGTGGCGCTACCTCCAACGGCATGGCACGGCCACGGCAGGCGACCTCGGGAGGGCTTTGCGGCAGTTGCATGACCAAGTTCCCCCATGGCCACGACTGCCGGCCCTCGATCCCTGGTCTCGGGTCGCATCGCAGATTCAGGCTGCGAACCTGCCGTCTGAGGACAGGATTGGCCTCGAGCGACACTGGCGTGATCTCGCCGATCGATGGGAGCGGTCCGATTGGCCTCATCGAGCTTCTGCGGTGATCCACGGAGACGCCCACCGGGGTAACGTCTTGATGTCGGGGGGAGTTGGACACCTCCTCGACTTCGAAGACACCCGCCTCGGCCCGCGCGAGTGGGACGTTGCCTACGTCGTCGCTTCCAGGCGGGTGGGATGGCTTTCCCCGGTTGAGGCGTCGGATTTCTGGCGGGAATACGGGATGGATCCGCAGCAAGGTGGCGAGCTGGATCTTCTCGTGGACATCGCGCAATTTCGTCGAACCTGCTGGCTAGCCTCAAGGCTGCCGTTCGAGCCCGATCTGATCCAGCACGTCCAGCACCGGATAGCCACTCTGCTCGATCCTCGCCTCCCCCGCCACTGGCTGCCCGGGTAGGTGTGGCTACGTGCTCGGGGTCCACCGCCATGGACGCCCGCCGTGCAGCCCTCGCAGACAATCGATCCGGTACAACGCCTCGCGGGTCAGAGTCGAGTCCTGGCCAGCGCGCTGCACCAGGAACGTTGCCATGCGTAGTTCTCGCGTGTCACGCATGAGCGCGAAGCCGGGCCAGTGCGTGACGTCACTTCCGTAGACGGCGACGAACTGCCGGTACTCCTCATGCCCGATCCAGGCAAAAGATTCTAGCTTGATGGCCGTTGATACCAGGTCCCACTCGGGTGGCCCTATTGAACAGCGCTCCAGGTCCAGTAGCACCGCCGTCCCGTAAGCATGGACCGCCACGTTTCCAACCCAGGCATCTCCGTGGATCACACATCTCGGAAGCCCGTCCGGCAGCCGTTTCCAATCGACGCGCAGACTATCGATGCGCCGCAGGATCCACTCACGTCGGACACGATCGATGACCTCGCTTTCGCAGACGCGCTCGGGCAGCCGAACAAGCGGATCGAGTTCGGGCAACCCTAGGTCCGTCGGCGGATCGAGGTCGTGCAGCTGGCGCAAGAGGCGCGCCACATCTACCACATGACCCGCTTGATGGGATGGAAGCCGGCGCCAGAAGACCACCGGTATATCAGCAACAACGACTGGCTGAGGGTTGACATCACAGAGCGAGACACTTGGAACCCCGGCTCTTCGCAGCCACTGCGCCACCCTTACCTGACGAGATGACTGCTCGATGGACCCCGGCCTGCCGACTTTCGCAATCGTCTCGGAATCCACCGCCCATACGGCGTTCTCCCCCTCACGAATCAGCTTGAGTGCGCTGATGCCGAGCCCGACCCGCTGGCACGCGGCACGAACAGCGTCGTAGGATGCGGTACTCAAGCGTAGTTCGTCTCGAAGATCGCTTCGCAAAGTTCTGCGACTGGGGGTGCTCCGCGGCGGCTCACCGAGACACGGACGAGCTCTCTGAGTCCTTCGGCCACACGAGCCGACTTCAGCCCGTCGATGTCGCGGATCGTCCTGATCCCAAGCGCTGCGGCCTCCGCGAGCTCGCCGCTGACCATCAGGAGCGAAGCAAGCTTGACTGCGGACTGGACTGTAGAACGAGCATAGGCGTCGCCATGCCCCTCAACTGCCGCTCGCAGGCGCTGGACCGCTTCCTGCATAGGATGACCGCTCGTAGCGATACCGAAGAGTGCGTGACCGGTGTCGCCGAGATGCTGGGCCTGGTCGTAGTACGTCATCCACGGACGCTCCGCCTCCGAGCCGATGTGATCGAAGGCCTCGTCGGCTGCGGCAACCGCAGCCACCGTCTCCGCGCGCAAGCCCATCCTTGCCAGCGCTCTCGCCCTGCCGGTGTGCAGCATCGCTCTTTCTGCTGGAGTTAGGCCTCGAAAGTGAAGAGCCGCGTCGAGCAACCGGAGGCCGTCTGTCGGTGATCCGCACCAGATGGCCTGCCGAGCTTGGTGGGACAGCAGCTTCACTTGAAGATGGACGTTGCCGGCTGTGACCGCACACTCTGACGAGAACTCGAAGATCTTTTGCGCTCGGGTCTGGTTATCCGCATCGAAGTTCATAAAGCCGGTTACGGCGCCAAGGCGGGCGACGGCGGAAAAGAGATCGGATGCTAGGCCGTCAGCGCGACGTTGACGCAGTAGGCCGGCGCCCCACCGTAGATGCGCCTCCGCGGCCCGTCTGGCGATGCCGCCACCGTGGGCGAAATCCCAGGACGTCAGCAGCGAGGAGAGGCTGTTGATCTGCTCGATTTCTTCGAGAGTGACCACCTCGGGAAGACCATCGGCGAACACCCGAGGAGTGTCGTCGTAGTGTGGATGACTTGAGGCCGGTGGCCCATCGTAGGCGAGACCCATCATGTGCCTTGGGATGCCAAGGCCTTCCGCAATCCGCTCGAGTACCTCGTACGCGGTCACCTGCTGGGTTCCGTTGGAGATCGCACGGACCCTGGTCTCGGCGAGCCCTGTGCACCCTGCGAGGTGTGATCGGGAGTAGCCCTGGGAGCGCAGGAACCGGAAGAGCAGCGAGATGTCATGGTTCCGGAGAGCGGACGCGATCGGGCGACCTTCGAAGGTGGCCTGCCGCCACCAGCTCTCGTCATGCCGTCGCGAGACAGCCACGACTTACCTCCCCAGCGGTCCGTCCATGCTACGTAGCGTACGGGTAGATCGACGGACGAAGGTTCCCCTGTCACTGCAGCGCTGATCATTGGTGTCTGTCCGTCAAGGACAGAGACATACCACCTGGCTCGGGTGAGGGTCCACCATGAACCCTCACCGAGGGCTGATGCGCCAGCAGAAGCGCTGTGAATGTATGCGGATGCACGCGCCAGAACTCTTCCGGCTGGTGTCTGACGACGTGCCCCGATACCCGCAGGCGATAGATCGTGGCTGAGCAGAGGTCGAACGACCCTGCCTGCGGCCAGATCTACCTGACCTCTCTACACCCCATCCCGGAGGCCTCCGATGTACGAACAGAATGACCTAGCGCGATACGGCTACCGGCAGGAGTTGGCTCGGAGGCTTCGGTTCCGGGACCTGGTCGCGTACGGCTTGGTGTACATGGTGCCGATCGCGCCGATGGCGATCTTCGGCAGCGTCTACGCCGGCTCCGGCGGCATGGTGGCCCTGGCGTACGCCATCGGTGTGGTGGCGCTGGTGTTCACCGCGTTCTCGTACGCGCAGATGGTCAAGGCGTTCCCGATGTCGGGCAGCGTCTACAACTACGCGGGCCGGGGCATCAGCCCGCCGGTCGGTTTCCTGGCCGGCTGGGTGATCCTGCTGGACTACGTCCTGGTCCCGGGGCTGCTGTATCTGGTGGCGTCGGTGGCGATGCACGCCACGGCGTCGGCGGTGCCGGTGTGGCTGTGGCTGCTCGGGTTCGTCGCGGTCAACACGATCGTCAACTCGGTCGGGATCCGGATGACCGCGGTGCTCACCCGAGTCATGCTCGTCGGTGAACTGATCGTCTTGGCGATCTTCCTGGCCGTCGCCGGCTGGGCCCTGGCCTCGGGGAAGGGCCGGTTCAGTTGGGAGGCGTTCTACAACGCTGACACGTTCACCTGGTCCCTGGTGGCGGGGGCGGTGTCGATCGCGGTGCTGTCCTTCCTCGGCTTCGACGGGATCAGCATGCTGGCGGAGGAGACCAGGGGCGGGTCCCGGCAGATCGGCAGGGCCATGGCCGCCGTCCTGATCCTGGCCGGTGTGCTGTTCATCGCGCAGACGTGGCTGGCGGCGATGCTCGTCCCCGACCCCGGCACGCTCCTCGCGGAGGGCGATCCGAACGGCACCGCCTTCTACGACGCCGCCGCCGTGGCCGGAGGAGGCTGGTTGGCGACGCTGTGCGCCGTGGCGACGGCGATCGCCTGGGGCCTGCCGAACTCGATGGTCGCCCAGGTCGCCACGTCGCGGCTGCTGTACGCGATGGCCCGGGACCGGCAGCTGCCGGCGTTTCTGGCGAAGGTGTCGATCCGCCGGAACGTGCCGATCAACGCGACCCTGCTCACCGGGTTCGTTTCCCTCGCCCTGGGCCTGTATATGGCCACCCGTGCGGATGGGATCACCCTGTTGTCGTCGCTGATCAACTTCGGGGCGATGGTCGCGTTCCTGGTCCTGCACATCTCCGTGGTCGTGCACCATCTCATCCGCCGGCGCAGCGGCAACTGGTGGGCGCACCTGGTCATGCCCAGTATCGGGTTCGCGATCCTCGCCTACGTGGTGGTCAACGCCAACATCGCCGCCCAGCGCCTCGGCCTGGCCTGGCTCGCCCTCGGGGTCGTCGTCCTCGCCGGCCTGTACCTGACCGGCCGTCGGCCGGCGCTGTCGGGTCTGGCGCCCGCGCAGGCGCCGGCGCGTGACGTGGAGCGGGTGTGACCGCCATGGACACGATCACCTACCGTCCCGCCCGCGACGAGCTGGCCTACACCTTCGGTGGCCGGATGCCGGTAATCCACGTCCGCTCCGGCGACGTGTTGCAGGTGTTCACCGAGGACTGCTTCGGCGGGCTCGTGCGTGGGCCGGCGGACCTGCCGTCGCAGGTGTGCCGGATGCCCTACCTGAACCCGGTGTCCGGGCCGTTCTTCGTCGAGGACGCCGAGCCCGGTGACACCCTCGCCGTCCACCTCGCGGCCATCACACCGGCCCGGGACTGGGGTGTGTCGTCGACGTTTCCGCACTTCGGGGCGCTGACCTCGACCTCCCACACCGCGACGTTGCAGCCGCCCCTGGAAGAGCGGGTGTGGGTGTACGACATCGACCGGCAGGCCGGCGCGGTCCGCTTCCACGCCACGGGCACCGACCACAGTGTCGACCTGCCCCTGGACCCGATGATCGGCACGATCGGGGTCGCCCCCGGCGGGTTCGAGGCCCGCGCCACGATCGTCCCTGACGCCCACGGCGGGAACCTGGACACCCCTGAGCTGCGTGCCGGGACCACTCTCTACCTGGGTGTGAACGTGCATGGGGCGATGCTCGCCCTCGGTGACGGGCACGCCCGTCAGGGCGAAGGTGAGGCCTGCGGCGTCGGGGTGGAGATCGCCACGACCACCACCCTGATCATCGAGGTCATCAAGGGGACCGGCACCGTGTGGCCCCGGCTGGAAGCCGACCGGGAGATCATGTCCGTCGGCTGCGCCCGACCTCTGGAGGACGCCTACCGCATCGCCCACCGCGATCTGGTTGGCTGGACGAGCGCGCTCACCGGCCTGGAAGAGCTCGACGCCTACCAGCTCGTGTCGCAGGCGGGGCGGGCGCCGATCGGCAACGTGTGCGACCCGAACTACACGGTCCTCGCCGCCGTCGACAAGGCGCTGCTGCCGTCCCCGGCCGCCGCGTACGGCGGGGTGCACGCCCGGTTGCGGCAGCGCGCGGCCGGGCTGCGATAGGGAGCCGGTGCGATGACCGCGTCGATCCCGCAGCTGCCGCTGCGTGACGAGTTGTTTCTGCTCGGCCACAACGACGACACCGGCCAACCCCACGTCCACCGCCAGGCCCTAGCTTTCGGGATGGCCGGCGCGGTCCTGATCGACCTGGTCCTGGCCGGGCGGATCGCCCTCGATGATGACGGCCGCCCGGGCGGGCAACAGCGGCTGTGGCTGCACCTCGACCGGCCCGTCGGTGACCTGATCGCCGACACCGCCATCGCCTCCGTCCGCTATGCCAATCCCGCCCCGGCGCTGCGGGGATGGCTGGCATGGTTCGCCGACGACCTGTACGAACGCACCCGCGCCGGCCTACACGCCGGCGGGATCCTGCACCGCACCAGCCGGCGCCGGCTCGGTGGGCTCGCCCGCACCGAGGTCTACCTCACCACCCACAGCAAATGGGCGGTCGTGGCGCGTTCCAGGCTGCGGTACCTCGCCGCCGGGCGGGAGCCGCCGGACAACCACACCGCCGCCCTTGCCGGCCTGGTCGCGGTCCTCGGCCTGGCCACCCATCTCTATCTCGACGACACCGCCGCCGTCACCGGCCAACTGCGGGCGATCGCCGAGCAGCACCACCGGCCGGTACGTGAGATCACCGCCGCGGTCGACGCCGCCGTCGGTGACCTCGCCACCGCCGCATACCGCTGAGCAGCCCCACCATTGATTCCGGAGCCATCGACCGTGATCCACCCACCTCACCCACCCTCGACGCCCACGGATCTGCCGGCCCGCTGGCGTCGGCGGCCCGCCGTCAGGATCGCTGCCGCGCTGTCCGTGCTATGCCTGCTCGCCGCTGCCGCCCTCGTGCCCGCCTGGTCCGCCACCCACACCCCCGCGCCGGACAACAGCGGCTGGCGGGTCACACCGCCCGCCCGAACGAGTACCGCGCCGTGTGAGATCCCCGCGCCACTGACCGCCGCCCAGTTGCGGGCCCTCGCCGCACGGACCGCCGCGACGCCACCCACCGCCCTGCCCGCGCCGCAGCCAGCAGCCCACGTGCTTCCCCGGGTCGCCGCAGAGGCCAGCTGCGACGTCCCGGGCCGGTTCTCGTTCGTGCAGATACGGCAATGGGCCGCCGACACCCGCATCGACGGCGGGCGCACGACCAGCACCGTCGTGGTGTTCGAGCAGCGGCACTGGCGCGCCGACAACGGCTCCGGACGAGCCGTCAACCTGCGCCACCCGCCCGGCCCACAGCCCACCACCGACGAGACCTACCAGCCGGGCGAGCTCGACGGAACCATCGGCCCGGTCGCCGCCGACCCCGCTGGCCTCACCAAGCAGATCACCAGCATCACGCAGCCCTTCCTCGGCGCACCGGCGGTCCTGGACGCCGTCGCCGATCTGACGGCCTGGCGCACACCCGGCCGCGACGCCCGCACCGCGATCCTCGCCCTGCTGAACGACACCGACGGGCTCACCCACCACGCCGCGGTGCGAGACCGCGCCGGACGCACCGGTGTCGGCGTCAGCGCCACCGGTGAGGACGGCGCCGTCCGCGGCCTGTTCATCCTGCACGCCACCACCGGCGAGGTCCTCGCCTACGAACGCGCCCACTTCAGGCCACCGAAGGGCAACACCCGCACCGGCGATGTCGAGGACTACCTGCTGTTCAGCGTCCACACCCGCACGAGCACCACCAACACGCCCTGACACCGCGTCGCCATCTACGCGGCAACTCCCATCCGCTTCCGGACTGTTGAAGGGATCCTCATGGACGCCACTGCTCGCATCCGCGCCGCCCGCTGGACCGACAGGGACAAGGTCGCCGCGCTCATTGCTGACGCCCTGCACCCCGACCCCCTAGCAGCCTGGCTGGTGCCCGAGGCCACCCGCCGGCGCCGCGTCCTCGCCGAGGTGACGGCGATCTGGGTGGAACACGCGATGTTCTACGGCGACATCCACGTCACCGACGACCTGAACGCCGCCGCGGTCGGTTTCCACCGCTACCGCAGCATCCCGCCACCGGCGAACTACCGCAGCCGCCTCGCCGACGCCGCCGGCGACCAGGCTGAGCGCTTCGAGATCCTCGACGGGCTGCTCAGCGCGCGCCGGCCCACCGAGCCGCTCTACCACCTGGCGTTCCTCGCCGTCGCGCCCGCCGCTCAGCGGCGAGGTGTCGGCGCGGCGATGCTCGCCCACCACCGCGACAGACTCGACCGCGTCGACCTGCCCTCGTGGACCGACACCACCGGCGAGTGCCAGGACGTCTACACCCGCTACGGCTACACCCCGCAGGAAGCCATCCGGCTGCCCGAGGGCCCGGTCATCACCCCGATGCGCCGCACCCGCACTGCGGGCCCCGACCCCCTCGACACCGTCAGCGCGGCCGGCGGATCGCGGGCCAGAAATTCGGGCGTCTGATCCGCCCGATGGCCTCACGAACCGAACCATCGCCGAACCTCGGCCACGTCGCTCGTGTGTCATGGATGAGACGGCATGGACCCCCAGGAAGGCTCGACGACCGTCGGCCGGAAGCAGTGGCTACCGTGATCGAGCCGCTGCCGGAGGTACTCATCCGCGCCGAGCACCTTCTCACCTCGGGGCGCCGTGAGGCAGCCGCCGCGCTGCTGCGGCCCGCGCTGGCCCAGGTCCACCCGGACGTGGTTCCGGCGGCGGCCGTGGGCGCCGCGGTCCTGTACGCCCACACCCTCGCCGGCGCCGGGCATCCCGCCGCCGCGGTCGACTGGGCCGGTTGGGCGCACGTCCGCAGCCGCCACCGACACGGCCAGGACCACCTCACCACGGTGCGGGCACTCAGGGTCCACGCCTCCGCCCTGCTCACCACCGGACGCGCCCGACTCTCCGCCGCCGGCTACCGCGGCCTCATCACCACCCTCACCACCCCCGTCGGGCCGGGCCACCAGCACACCCTGGCCGCCCGCGCCGACCTCGCCGTCGCCCTGCACCGCGCCGAGGTCTGCGCCACCGCCCATGCCGAACTCACCGACGCCTGGCACACCCGCCGCGCCCACACCGACAACACCGACGACACCGACGAGTTGGCGGTCAGGATGCTCACCCGGCTGGCCGGCATGTACCGCGACTGCGCCAACCCCTACCGCGCCACCGGCTGCTACCGCCGAGCCCTACACCGCGCCCACCACTCGCTGCGTCAGCAGGTGCACGAGGCCCCGCCGGCCTCACGCCGTGCTCCGCCCACCCGGGCGTCTGCACCTACCACCCGCATGCCAGGCCGACACCGCCGCACCCGCCCTCGCCCTACTGATCGCGCACTCCACCCAGGGACCGATCCGATGCCGTACCCCCGCAAGTACCCCCAAAATCTCATCGACGCCGCCGTGGCGCGCGTCCAGCAGCAGCGCGCAGCCGGCGACCACCGCGCCGTCACCGCCGTCGCCCAAGAGCTGAACCTGCAGCGCCGGCTCGTGCAGAAGTGGGTCATCGACTCCCGCCCAGCCACCACAACGTCACCGGCCGTCCAGCAAGGGCCAGCCGACCAGCGGGCTGACGACACCGACCCGCGCGAGGTGGTGCTACCGCCGGGACTGCTGTGGTGTCGCCTCTGCGACCAGCCCATGACCGCCATCCTGGGCTGCGACGAGGACCTCGTCTACGACTGCCCACCCGGCTCTTTCCGCCCCGCCCTACCCGCCGCGCGCGTGGTGGATGCCATCGGCCGCGCCGTGCTGCGCCACGCACCCCGCATCGTGCCCACCGCCCTGGCCCACCCGCACAGCCCCCAGATGGCCGCCGCCTGCGCCGGACGGGTCATCAGCCGCGTCACCGCCGGCCGCGCCCCCACCGACCTGCGCATCACCTGGCGACCCGTCATCACCAGCCTCGTTCCATTCACCGACTACGTCGAACTCGCCCGCACCCTCGCCGGCAGCAACCCCGCCCACGCCCGGGAGCTCCTGCACGCCGCGCTGGCCGCCGTCGACCCCGCCACCGCTCCCGCCGACCCCCTCCACGCCGACGCCGCCGGCACCCTCGCCGAGGTGCTCATCCGCCTCGGCCACCCCAGCGCGGCAATCCGCTGGGCCACCTACGCCCACCACGCACACACCCACCTACGCGGCCCCGCCGCCGCCACCACCCTCACCGCCCTGCACACCCTCGCCACCGCGCACCGCCTCGTCGGACATCACCAGCGCGCCTACCACCACTACCGCCACCTCGCCGAGCAACTCGCCACCACCGCCGGCCCCGAGGCCCATCACACCCTCGCCGCCCAGGCATCCCTCGCCGTCGTCCTGCACCAGCTCGGCCACTGCGCCCACGCGCGGACCCTGCTCGCCGACACCATCACCGCCCACCGACGCGCACACCCCGGACACCCCGCCACCGATCAGATGACCGGGCACCTGGCCCGGATGTGGCAGCACTGCGCCGAGCAGCGACACCAGCACCCGGACGCGGGATGAGCCAGTCCGATCCGCAGCCAGCCCAGGACGGGCCGGACCATCGACCAGCGAACACGCACCTTGTCCAGATCGCCGAGCGCGCTTGGTCGTGGACGCCCGGATCCGGGCAATCCCGGCTGGCCGGGCTGAGCCCTTCAGAGGCGTACATTCATGGCGCTCTTTCAGGCGGTGCTGCCGGTGTCCGTGACCGGCTATCGCCCAGAGTCGTCCCGGCGCGGCGCCGTGTACAGCGCGGTGACGTAGTGGTCGACCGCGCTCCCGCCGGGCTGGATGGCGACCACCTCGGCGACGGCGTCGAGGAACGCCTGTCGCCGGCAGCGCCAGGGCCTCGGCGACGCCCTGCTCGCCTAGCACCGTCAAAGGCTCGACCGCATCGGCCTGCCGGCCATGGCAGAAGTGCCGCCCGCGTCCCACCGCCTTTTCAGCCGCAACGGCTACCTCCCCAGTCCGAAGTCATCCCCGCCGGCGGCCTCAGGCTTCAGCCGATGACCAGCCCGGCAGCCTCTCCTGCCAGTCCGCCCTCGGGCTAGAGCCAGCTCAACGCTGCTTGCCCAGATGCTCTTTCCCAAAGGACAGCGCTCGTCTCTCCAGCTCACGGCGAAATTTCTCTTTTAGTCCCCGACATGACGGCTAAGTAGAAGGTCGCCACCGGATTCCTACATCGCGGCGGTCACGTCATGGTTCGAGACACGAGAGCCCGACAGCGGCGCCGCGACCTGCGCTTGAACCACATAAGCCCCTGCCACCGACGGCAGGGGCGTTGGACACCACGATTCGGAGAGGAACATCCAATGGCCACCATCGGAGACATCAAGGCAGGCCTGGTTCACGGGAAGTCCGAGGCCGACAAGGCACTCACCCAACTCGCCGGCGTAACCGCCCAGGTCGACATGGCAATTGCCGTACTCCAGGCTCTCGTCGCCGGCACCCGACAGCCTGCGGTCATGGGTGCCATCGGCAAGCTGACCGCCGCCAAGCAAAACTTCACTGAGGGCGCCGGCCTGATCCAGGCCGCAATCGCCCAGACCGAGAAGTACAACGCCGCCCTCTGACACTGAACTCGGAAAGGCTCCCCGATGCCGATGGGTAACCGGCGCAGAGCGGATTGTCACCCGACGGTCATCAGGTGCATTGCGGCCGCCGTCCGTCGTCAACCCACGCGCGGCCCTCTCGCGCTGCCGGCCGGCTGTCGGTCATCATCGCTCTCGGCCTGGTCGCGTCCGGGCAGGCGATGGCGGCCCGTCGGTGGTGGCAGACCGCGCGGCGGGTCGCCGATGAGTCCGGTGACCCGGACACGCAGGTGCTGGTGCGAGCGTGGGACGTGGTGAATGGCTGTTACGACGGCCGGCCGGCTGACCAGGTGGTATCGCTGTCGAACGAGGTGCTGCCGCTGCTGCGCGGGCAGGCGACCGCCGCGACGTGCGGGCTGCTCGCCGGGCGGGCACAGGCGGGACTGCCGCCGGTTTGGTTGACTCCTGCCCCGTGAGGATGCGTTCCTCGCTGGAAGGATGTCTGCCATGCCGAAAGCGTTCCCGCTGGAGTTCCGTCGTGATGTGGTCACGGTCGCCCGTCAGGGTGAGGCGTCGTTGAGGCAGATCGCGAAGGATTTCGGGATCTCCGAGGCCTGTCTGCACCGCTCGCTCAAGCTCGCCGATGTCAAGGACGGCTAGGGTCGATGGCGGAACGCCTTGGATGCGGCTCGGGTGGGGTGGCAGGCATGGCAAGGACTGTGCAGATCCGTACCTACACCGTCCGGGCGGGACTGCTGGACGAGTGGGTGGACCAGTGGCAGCGCTTGGTGGTCCCGCTGCGCCGTGATATCGGCTTCGAGATCCACGGTTCATGGAAGGACCACGCGCGTAGCCAGCACATCTGGGTGATCTCCTATGACGGGCCCGAGTCGTTCGAGGAGGCCAACGCCGCCTACTGGGCCTCCGAGCGCCGCGAGACGCTCGGTCTGGACCCGGACGACTACTTGATGGGCGAGGAGATCCGCGAGGTCGAGCAGACGCTATGAGTCCGCGTCGGCCGGCAGCAGGTGGGCCCGCCGCTCGTCGTCGGTGAGCGCGCGGAATACCCGCGAGCGTGCTATCACGGTCAGCTCGTCCAGGTTGACGGAGTCCGGCCAGACGCGGGCGGTGCCGTCCGCCGAGCCGGTGACGACCTGCCGCCCGTCCGGCAGCCACGCCAGGCCGGTCACGCCGTCGCGGTGTACGCCGATCACCTCGCCCTGGTCGTCGTCCACGCCCCAAACCCGCACGGTCCGGTCGTCCGAGCGGGAGGCCAGCCGCCGACTGTCCGGTGCCCAGGCCACCGCACGGACCCGCTTCTCGTGGCCGGTCAGCACCCGCGGCCGCTCGGTGCCGGTGAGGTCCCAGACGCGGACGGTCCAGTCGGCACGTCCGGAAGTGGGGGGCGGTGCACGGCCGGCACGCCCCCCAGGGCCCCGGCAAGTCGTCATGGGCTGCCACGAGCTTTCCGGACAGGGGATCTACTAAGATCCTTTTCCAGAAGGTGAGGAATCCGTGCCCCAGAAACGTCGAAATTATTCTCCGGAGTATCGAACCGAGGCCGTCAAAAGGGTGATCGAGTCGTCACGTCCCGTGGCGCAGGTTGCTCGGGAACTCGGCATCCTGGAAGGAACGTTGGGTAATTGGGTCGCTGCGTACCGGCGGGAGCACGCGGGCGAGGAACCGCAACTCAGCTTGGACGAGCGTGCTCGCCTGCGTGAGGTAGAACGTGAATTGCGGGAAGTCAAGATGGAGAACGAGTTCCTAAAAAAATGTGCCTCGT
>NZ_JBEYTI010000049.1:25611-37451 GCF_040642975.1 Micromonospora sp. NPDC047548 | reverse complement strand
TCAACAGCAGTACTCAATGCAACTCGATCCTGAACTCGCCCTGCCAGACGGACTTGCTATGAACCGTTGGCCTCAACTCACCCTGGCAGACAGGGTCGCGCCGGCGAACAGGTGAGAACCAGAAGAGTTGGGAGAGCCGGCACCAGTAGCCGCCGGCCCTCCCACTGACGTTGCCGTACTGGCGCAGTGTAAGTATCTGTAACGTGCGCGATTCCTGCTTCCTGGCCAGGTCCGGTGACGCAGCGAGTGAGCAGACGAGTACACGACCGTCCAGAGTGCCGATCGCGAGGCGGCCTGGACTCAGCCGGGTTGCTTCGCCGACGCGCTCGGCGCGATCAAGGTCGTCGTGGCGTGCGGTGGTGCAGCTGCACCGGACGAGTGAGAGCGGGACGACGCGGTGGCCGTTGACCCGTAGCTCCTGCCGAGCGTGCACCGCGCCGTCCTCGGCGCGCCGGAGCACCAGTTCCCCTGAATTAAACGTGACGTAGACAAAGTCGCCGTCGGCGTCAAGCGCAGTGGCCTGATGGTCGCCGTGAAAACCCATTGCAGCTCGCCGGTCCGGTAGGTCCAGGTCGACCTCCGCCAAGACACTCGGATCGAGTGTCCAACGCCCGCCCTCGAACCTGCGCGGCGTCTGCGTCAACACCAGGGCCGTTCGCCCCTCCGGCAGCACCTTCACCTGGCAGCAACGTCGTCTGATAACCACGCGCGGTTGACACCACGATTGGCTGCGGACCCGACCGCAGGTAGTCGAAGAACGCCTCCACCTCAGCAGGGCGCCACTGCCACGGGTACCGTTTGGAGTACTCGACCAGCCTGCGAACCAGCGCCGTACGTGCGGCGATGGTGTCCGGCTTTAGGAACCGAGCCTGTTGCTGGTCTCCCAGCCCTCCAGCATCGCGGCGAACACCGCAGCCGCGGGATCGAGGTGCACAACTCCCGACTGGCATCAGCGACGCCGCCGAACCCGGTAGGAAGCCGCCACTCGCCACGTTGCGTCCAACGCAACATCACTGAATCAGTTACGGGCAGTGCGGCTGCCCAGGCTGTAGGACCTGGGCAGCCCGGAACTACTTGCGCTTCGAGGGCTTCGACGGCGTCTGCGACAGCGCGCTAGCGGCCGCCGACTTGTCCGCCTTCGACGACTTCGCGTTCGCGAGCACCTTGCCCGCAGCCGAAGCCGCCTTCGAACCGGTCTGCCGGTTGTTCCGAGCCATGTCCATCACCTCCTCCGCAGTTTGATCTGCGGCTGGGGATGTGGTGTCATGCTGGTTCTGACGCGCAGGCGACACCACGTCCCTGCCGCAGCGACCGCCCGACCCCCTACAGGATCGGGCGGTCGCCCGTTTCTCTCTCACCTAACGCGGCGACGGAGGCCAGACACTGCCCCGTGGAGCGTTGGGGCGGTGATCACCTCACGGTTATCGCCTAGGTAGAGCCAGCAGGTTGTCGGTCCAAACACCGTCGGCGTGCGTGCGCAGGTACTTCTCGCCGTGGACCGGCTTGACGACACCGACATCGGCTCGGTTGCCACGCCCGTCCTCGACGTACGCCTTGCCGTTCTTGGACTCGATCCACGAGACGATCTCCGCACGGGAGTTGTCCCCGGTCTCGCTGGTGGAGGGGTCCGTCCACCACAGGCGCACGATGTGCTGGTGCGTCGTGCCACCCGAGAGGCGGATGGCGGTGATCTTGATTGACACGTTCGGTTCCTCACTCTGTGTCCCGATTTTTACAACATGAAGTGAGGGTCGTACGCTATCGCTGCGACACGGGTTGCGTAGCGACCCTTGGTTGAGGCGGGCATTGGCGTGCCCGCCTCAACTGCTTTATGGAAGTGCCCGACAGGTGATGCTCTCTACAAAGCGGATGTTGAACGTTGCACTCAATGCAACTCCGCCCGGTTTCAGCTGCAGCCGCTGGTGGAGCCGCAGCCCTCGCAGACGTAGCAGCTACCGGCCGGGCGCATCTTGGTGCCGCAGGTGAAGCAGAGCGGCGCGTCGGCGGCCTTGCCGATCACGGCCTCCAGCAGCTCGGTGGAGGAGCCCACCGAGGGCGCCGGCTTGACGGCGACGACGTCCGCCATCTCCAGCGCCGGCTGGGCGACCGGGCCGACCTTCGTCTCCGGCGCCTCGACCGGAGCCGAGGACGCCATCGCGGTGAAGTCGGTGCCGGCGCTCTCCGCCTCCGCCTCGGCCCGCAGTTGCGCGGCCCGCTCGCTGGCGGTGAAGATGCCCAGCTCGGCGCGGCGCTCGTAGGGCAGGAAGTCCAGCGCCAGGCGACGGAAGATGTAGTCCATCACCGAGGCCGCCATCCGCACGTCCGGGTCGTCGGTCATGCCGGCCGGCTCGAAGCGCATGTTGGTGAACTTGCTGACGAACGTCTCCAACGGAACGCCGTACTGGAGGCCGATGGAGATGGCCACCGAGAAGGCGTCCATCACGCCGGCCAGGGTCGATCCCTGCTTCGACATCTTGAGGAAGACCTCGCCGAGGCCGTCGTCCGGGTAGGACGACGCGGTGAGGTAGCCCTCGGCGCCGCCGACGGAGAAGGAGACCGTCTCCGAGGGGCGCTTCTTCGGCAGGCGCTTGCGCACCGGCCGGTACTCGACGACCTTCTCGACAGCCTTCTCGACCGCCACCGGAGCCTCCGCCACCGCCTTGTTCGGCTTGGCGACCGACAGCGGCTGGCCGACCTTGCAGTTGTCCCGGTAGATGGCCAGGGCCTTGAGGCCGAGCTTCCAGCCCTCGAAGTAGATCTTCTCGACGTCCTCGACGGTGGCCTGCTCCGGCATGTTGACCGTCTTGGAGATGGCGCCGGAGATGAACGGCTGGACGGCCGCCATCATCCGCACGTGCCCCATCGGGGCGATGGAGCGCTCACCCATCGCGCAGTCGAAGACCGGGTAGTGCTCCGGCTTGAGACCCGGGGCGTCCACCACGTGGCCGTGGTCGGCGATGTGCTCGACGATCGCCTCGACCTGCTCCTCGGGGTACCCGAGGCTGCGCAGGGCGCGCGGCACGGTCTGGTTGACGATCTGCATCGAGCCGCCGCCGACCAGCTTCTTGAACTTGACCAGAGCCAAATCGGGCTCAACGCCCGTAGTGTCACAATCCATCATCAAACCGATGGTTCCAGTGGGCGCGAGTACTGCGGCCTGCGAGTTGCGCCAGCCGAGCTTGTCACCGACCTTGTTGCCCTCGGTCCACTGCTTGGTGGCCTCCCGCTGGATCGCGGTGGCGACGGTGCCGGCCGGCTTGATCGCGTCGTTGGCTGCGGCGTGCTTGCGCATGACCCGCTTGTGCGGCTCGGCGTTGCGGGCGTAGCCGTCGTACGGGCCGACGATGCCCGCCAGCTCGGCCGAGCGGCGGTACGCGGTGCCGGTCATCAGCGAGGTGATCGCCGCGGCGACCGAGCGGCCCTGCTCCGAGTCGTACGGCAGGCCCGACGCCATCAGCAGCGCGCCCAGGTTGGCGTAGCCGATGCCGAGCTGCCGGTAGGCGCGGGTGGTCTCGCCGATCTTCTCGGTCGGGAAGTCGGCGAAGCAGATCGAGATGTCCATCGCGGTGATGACGAACTCGACCGAGCGGACGAACTTCTCCACCTCGAAGCCGCCGTCGGCGCGGAGGAACTTCATCAGGTTGAGCGAGGCGAGGTTGCACGAGGAGTTGTCCAGGTGCAGGTACTCCGAGCACGGGTTCGACGCGGTGATCCGCCCGGTCTCCGGGCAGGTGTGCCAGTCGTTGATGGTGTCGTCGTACTGCAGGCCCGGGTCGGCGCACTCCCAGGCGGCCTGGGAGATGGTCCGGAACAGCTTCTTGGCGTCGACGGTTTCGATGGTCTGCCCGTCGAGCCGGCCGCGCAGGTCGAAGCCGCCGCCGCTCTCCACCGCGGTCATGAACTCGTCGGAGACCCGGACCGAGTTGTTGGCGTTCTGGTACTGCACGCTGACGATGTCGGCGCCGCCCAGGTCCATGTCGAAGCCGGCGTCCCGCAGCGCGCGGATCTTGTCCTCCTCGCGCGCCTTGGTGACCACGAACTCCTCGATGTCCGGGTGGTCCACGTCGAGGATGACCATCTTGGCCGCGCGCCGGGTGGCGCCACCGGACTTGATGGTGCCGGCGGAGGCGTCCGCGCCGCGCATGAAGCTGACCGGGCCGGAGGCGGTGCCGCCGGAGGAGAGCAGCTCCTTGGAGGAGCGGATCCGGGACAGGTTGGCGCCGGAGCCGGAGCCGCCCTGGAAGATCAGCCCCTCCTCCTTGTACCAGTCCAGGATGGAGTCCATCGAGTCGTCGACCGAGAGGATGAAGCACGCGCTGACCTGCTGGGGCGACGGGGTGCCGACGTTGAACCAGACCGGCGAGTTGAAGCTGAACACCTGGTGCAGCAGCATCCAGGTCAGCTCGTGCGCGAAGATCTCGGCCTCGGCGGGGCCGGCGAAGTAGCCGTGCTCCTCACCGGCCTTGCGGTAGGTGGTGACCACCCGGTCGATCAGCTGCTTGAGCGACCACTCGCGCTCCGGGGTCCCCACCGCGCCCCGGAAGTACTTGGTGGTCACGATGTTGGCCGCGTTGACGCTCCAGGAGTCGGGGAACTCGACCCCGCGCTGCTCGAAGTTGATCGAGCCGTCCCGCCAGTTCGTCATCACGACGTCGCGGCGCTCCCACGCCACCTCGTCGTAGGGGTTCACGCCCTCGGTCGTCCAGACCCGCTGGACCTTGAGCCCCGACACCGCGCCGGCCTTGGTCCGCGACCGACTGGTTGTCACGCCGTCCCCCGCCATCTCATCCGCCCCCTCGTCTGCGCGGTCACCCACCGCGCGTCGTCATCTGTCAGAAACTCGAAAAATCAACCGGTCGAGCTGGCAGCCTCGACCGCGCCGGCGTCGGCGCGGGCGCGCGCGGCGGCCCGCAGCGTCTCGATCTCGCGCTCGAAGTCGGCGAGCGAGTCGAAGGACCGGTAGACGCTGGCGAAGCGCAGGTAGGCCACCTCGTCCAGGTCCCGCAGCGGGCCCAGGATCACCAACCCCACCTCGTGGCTCGGGATCTCGGCGGCCCCCTTCGCCCGCACGGTCTCCTCGACCTTCTGCGCGAGCAGCGCGATCGAGTCCTCGTCGACCGGCCGGCCCTGGCACGCCTTGCGCACCCCGCCGATGATCTTCGTTCGGCTGAACGGCTCGGTCACCCCGCTGCGCTTGACCACCGCGAGCACGGCCTCCTCGACCGTGGTGAACCGCTTACCGCACTCCGGGCAGGAGCGGCGGCGACGGATGAGCTGCCCGTCGTCGGCCTCCCGCGAGTCGACCACCCGAGAGTCGGCGTGTCGGCAGTACGGACACCGCATAGCCTGACCTCCTTGATCGACCGTGGGTGCCCGCGACCGCTCTCCGGGCACGCCTCGACCCGGCGGGGCCACCGTCGGTGGCCGTCGCCGTCGTCGACAGTACGGGAGTGCGGTCGGTAGTCGAACCCAACCTGTAGGCGACTTACGCCCGTGTGACTACTACATCTAGGGGTCGACCGTATGCCGCCGACCGAGCGCGGTCAAGTTGGCAAGCGTGTCCGGCGCGTCACCCGGAAAACCGCCTGGACGCCGACCGCCGACATCCCCAACGGTGCGGCCCGCGGGAGGTTACCGCCCGTCCGGCCGGAACGCGAGAAACGGACGGCCACCACGAAAGCGCCGCTGGAATCGAACAGCAGTTCGACGACGACGTACCATTTACCAGAACAGACGTTCGAGTTTCCAGGAATGCCGCGCCGACACGCCGATGCCAGGTCGTACAGATGTTTGAAAATGACCGATCCCACCTATACGGTCATGAACGACCGGGCGCGTCGCACGACGTCGGGCCCGGCCCCGCGACACCCCCGCACGCACCACGAGCCGCCAAGGCACCCAGCGCCGACCAGGGAGGACGGACGTGACCGAGGACCGGGCCAGCCGGCAGAAGAACCCGCAGCAGATCGCCGAGGCGGGTCCACCGGCCACACGGCGCCCCCGCCCCGCCCGCAGCCGGACGGGGCAGCCGGCCGTGCGCCCGGTCACCCCGGTCGTCAGCAGCTTTCCCGACCCGGCGACGGTCGACCTCACCGCCCGGCAGCGCCGGATCCTGGAGTTCATCCGCAGCTGGGTCGAGCGACAGGGTTACCCGCCGAGCGTGCGCGAGATCGGCGAGGCGGTCGGTCTGGTCTCCCCGTCCAGCGTCGCCTACCAGCTCAAGGAGCTGGAGAAGAAGGGCTTCCTGCGCCGCGACCCCAACCGGCCACGCGCGGTGGACGTCCGGGCCCCCAGCGACGCCGTCGACGACGAGCTGAGCCGCTCCCAGCGGCCCACCCCGGCGTACGTGCCGATGCTGGGCCGGATCGCCGCCGGTGGGCCGATCCTCGCCGAGCAGGCGGTGGAGGACATCTTCCCCCTCCCTCGCGAGCTGGTCGGCGAGGGCGAGGTCTTCATGCTCCAGGTCAAGGGCGACTCGATGCTCGACGCGGCGATCTGCGACGGCGACTGGGTGGTGGTCCGGCAGCAGCCGACCGCCGACTCCGGCGAGATCGTGGCCGCCATGCTCGACGGCGAGGCGACCGTCAAGACCTACCGGCGGCGGGACGGCCACGTCTGGCTGATGCCGCAGAACCCAGCCTTCGACCCGATCCCCGGCGACGACGCCACGATCATGGGCCGGGTCGTCGCGGTGCTGCGCCGCATCTGACCCCACACGCACGCGACGGGTGGCAGCCCCCAAGGAGCCGCCACCCGTCGTCGTGTCGAGCCGCTGCGGGGACGTGGCCGGCCGGTCACGTCACGGAAGCGGCACTGGCTCAGTAGCGTCCGCCCCGGCCGGGCGGCTGCCCGTACCCGTCCTGGCCGCCGTGCCGGTCGTCGTACCCGTCGCCGTGGCGCGGACCGGAGCGCTGCTCCCGGGAGTGGCGACGCGGGGGTTCTCCGCGACCGCCGCCGCCGTAGGCGCCGCCGCCGCCGTAGGCGCCGCCACCACGCGGGTCGCCACCGCCGTGCGGCGCGCCGCCGGGCGGGCCACCCGGGCCGCCGCCACGCGGGCCACCGCCCTGGGGGGCGCCCGCCGGGCCGCCACCGTAGCCGCCGCCCGCCGGCCGGCCACCGCCGTAGACGCCGCCACCGGGGCGACCGCCACCCGGGCCGGCGGGACGCCCTCCTGCGGGCGCGCCGGGCCCGTCGGGACGACCACCACCGGGAGCCGCGCCGGGGCGACCACCGCCGTAGACGCCGCCGCCCGCGGCCGCCCGACCCGGGGCGCCACCGGCTGCCGCGGGGGCACCGTAGACGCCGGCACCGGCGGGAGCCCCGCCGTAGACGCCACCGCGGGAAGCCCCCCCGCCGGCGTCGCCGGGGCCGAAGCCGTCGTCCCGGCCCCGGTCGATCGCCCCGGGGGAGTACGCGTCGTCGCCGTCACGGCCGTCCCGGCCGTCGTCCGCCGGGGCGGGCCGGCGCCGGGACCGCAGGATGCCGAAGATGCCCGCGCCGACGAGCAGCGCGCCGAGCACGCCGACCGCGCCGATCAGGTACGTGATCTGCTCCAGGCTGATCGTGTCGAGCCAGGACTTCTCGGTCACCGGCTTCTTGGCGCCGGCGCCGCCGGCGAGCGCCTCCGCCCCGGCCGTCGACGGGGTGTACGCGAGGATGTCGATCGGGTCGTCGGCGCTGAGGGTGCCGGCGTCGGAGACGGTGAGGAAGGTCTTCCCGTCGGGGCTGTAGGAGATCGCCTCGCCGAACGGGTCGGCCAGCGGGGTCACCCGCGGCTTACCCGTGGTCAGCGCCCCCACGATGTCGTCGCCGGTCACGTCGTACTCGAAGGCGTCCGCGTAGGTGCGCAGCACGACCTTCGAGCCGTCGGGCGAGCGGGCCGCCCCGGTGATCGCCACCCGGCCGAAGATGTTCATCGGGTTGTCGGTGGTCGTCTCCGGGAGCTTGATCTCGCCGACCTTCTTCATCGGCACCGGCTCGGTGTCGCCGTTGGGCAGCTTCCCCGTCGGGGTGTAGATCTCCGCCTTGCCGCTGGGCACCTTGGTGATCACCAGCGGCAGGTTGTCGGCGCCGACGAGCAGCGCTTCAGCGTCGTGCGGCTTCTTCTCCGGGTACGACAACCGGTGCAGCACCGGCTGCTTGCCACCGCCGATCGGCATGGTCCACACCGCGATGCGGGAGCGCCGGTCCTTGCCCGGGTTGTCGCCGATGTCGGCGATCCAGAGCGTCTTGCCGTCCGGCGAGACGGCCAGGTCCTCGGTGTCGAAGGGGCCGTCGCCGGTGTAGCGGACCTCCCGGGCGATCTCGCATTTCGCGTCGAGGTAGAAGACCTTCTTGCGGCTGTCCTGCAGCGAGCTGTCGTTGACCACGATGTAGCCGGTCTTCGTGGCCACCAGCCCGGACAGCTCGCGAAGCCGCGGGTCCTCGACGGTGCAGCGCTTCTTCGGGGCGGGAGCGGAGGTCGCTGGTGCCGCCACGGCGGCACCGGTGGCGGCCACGATTGCCCCGAGCAGGCCGAGGGCAACCGTGACCGAGGAAACAGCGCGGCGCATTTCGTCAGTGTCGCATGCCGCGGTGAACGGGCGTGTCCACCGGGAGCGCTACCGCGCCCCGGCGATCGCCTCCGCTGCGGCGAACGGCGCCAGCTCGGCGGCGAGCGCCGCGCCGACGCGCACGTGCAGCAGAGTGCCCTCCGGCAGGTGGGAGGTGCTCAGCACCTCACCCTGGCGGTGCACCCGGGCCACCAGGTCACCCCGGTCGTACGGGAGCACCACGCGGACCTCCACCGCCGGGCGGGGCAGCCGCTCCTCGACGGCCTGCCGCAGCCCGTCGATGCCGCGCCCGCTGTGCGCGGAGACGAAGACCGCGTCCGGCCAGAGCCGCTTGAGCCGCAGCAGCGTGTCGTCGTCAGCCGCGTCGGTCTTGTTGACCACCAGCAGCTCGGGGAGCCGGTCGGCGCCGACCTCGGCGAGCACCTCGCGGACGGCGCGGACCTGCTCCTCGGGGTCGGGGTGGGCGCCGTCGACGACGTGCAGCACCAGGTCTGCCTCGGCGACCTCCTCCAGGGTCGAGCGGAACGCCTCGACGATCTGGTGCGGCAGGTGCCGGACGAAGCCGACCGTGTCGGAGAACGTGTAGAGCCGGCCGTCGGAGGTGGTGGCCTTGCGGGTGGTCGGGTCCAGGGTGGCGAAGAGCGCGTCCTCCACCAGCACCCCGGCCCCGGTCAGCCGGTTGAGCAGGCTCGACTTGCCGGCGTTGGTGTAGCCGGCGATCGCCACCGCGGGAACGGCGTTACGGGAACGACGGGCGCGCTTGGTCTGGCGTACCGTCCGCATCGCCTTGATCTCCCGACGCAGCCGGGCGATCCGGTGGCGGATCCGCCGCCGGTCGGTCTCCAGCTTGGTCTCACCGGGACCGCGCAGACCCACGCCGCCGCCGGCGCCGCCGCCGCGACCGGAACCACCGGTCTGCCGGGACAGCGTCTCACCCCAACCGCGCAGGCGCGGCAACAGGTATTCGAGCTGGGCCAGCTCGACCTGCGCCTTGCCCTCCTTGCTCTTGGCGTGCTGGGCGAAGATGTCGAGGATCAGCGCGGTGCGGTCGACGACCTTGACCTTGGTGCGCTGTTCCAGGTTGCGCAGCTGGGACGGCGACAGCTCACCGTCGCAGATGACGGTGTCGGCGCCGGTGGACAGGACCACCGCGCCGAGGTCGTCGACCTTGCCCCGGCCGACGTAGGTGGCCGGGTCCGGGCGGGTACGCCGCTGGATCAGCCCTTCGAGCACCTGCGACCCGGCCGTCTCGGCCAGCGCCGCCAGCTCGGTGAGCGAGTTCTCGGCGTCGCTCTGCGTGCCCTCGGTCCAGACGCCCACCAGGACGACCCGCTCCAGCCGCAGCTGGCGGTACTCGACCTCGGTGATGTCGGTGAGCTCGGTGGAGAGGCCGGGGACCCGCCGCAGCGCCTGCCGCTCCGACAGCTCGTACTCGCCGGTGGTGGCATCGAGCTCGTCGTCTGAGAAGGGTACGTAGGTCTCCTGGTCTAGCAAGCTGTCTCTCCTGTCCGTTCTGTGCATGTACCGAGCAATCCTGACACGTGTCAACGCCGGACGCACCTGCTATATGCCCGCCGGGAAAAGCCGCAAAAGCCGGGGGCGGATGCCGGCCGGCGTCGACGGGCGAGTAGAAATGCCTGGCGAGCCGCTCAGCGTCAACGGAGGGACCCCGTGGCAATCACCCGACTACCGAGTGCCGGATTCTCGATCACGATCCGGATCGCGGTACCCGCGGACGCCTCCTCGATCGGGCGGCTGACCACCGCTGTCGGTGAGGCCGGCGCGATCGTCACCGCCCTCGACGTGGTCGACTCCGACCCGACCAGCGTCATCGTCGACCTCACCTGCGACACCGCCGACGCCAGCCACGCCGACCAGGTGGTCGACGCGCTGACCGGGCTCGACGGCGTGGACGTGCGCAAGGTTTCCGACCGCACCTTCCTGCTGCACCTCGGCGGCAAGATCGAGGTCAGCTCGAAGGTGGCGCTGCGCACCCGCGACGAGCTGTCCCGCGCGTACACCCCGGGGGTGGCCCGGGTCTGCCAGGCAATCGCGGACAACCCGGCGGACGCCCGCCGGCTGACCATCAAGCGCAACACCGTCGCGGTGGTCAGCGACGGCTCGGCCGTGCTGGGCCTGGGCAACCTCGGGCCGGCGGCGTCGCTGCCGGTGATGGAGGGCAAGGCGGCGCTGTTCAAGCGCTTCGGCGGGGTGGACGCCTGGCCGGTGGTGCTGGACACCCAGGACACCGACGAGATCGTGTCGATCGTCAAGGCCATCGCGCCCGCGTACGGCGGGATCAACCTGGAGGACATCGCCGCGCCGCGCTGCTTCGAGATCGAGGCCCGGCTGCGCGAGGCGCTGGACATCCCGGTCTTCCACGACGACCAGCACGGCACCGCGATCTGCGTGCTGGCCGCGCTGACCAACGCGCTGCGCGTCGTGGGCAAGCAGCTCGCGGACGTCCGGGTGGTCGTCTCCGGGGCCGGCGCGGCCGGCACCGCGATCATGAAGCTGCTGCTGCGCCAGGGCGTGGGCGACATCATCGCGTACGACCGGCAGGGCGCCCTGCACCGCGGCCTGACCGGGCTCAACCCGGCCTGGCAGTGGCTGGCGGAGAACACCAACCGGGAGAACTACTCCGGCGACCTGCCCGGGGCGGTACGCGGCGCGGACGTCTTCATCGGGGTGAGCGCGCCCAACCTGCTCACCGGCGACGACATCGCCACCATGGCGAAGGGCGCGATCGTCTTCGCGCTGGCCAACCCGGACCCGGAGGTCGACCCCCGGGAGGCGCGCAAGTACGCCGCGGTGGTCGCCACCGGCCGTTCGGACCAGCCGAACCAGATCAACAACGTCCTCGCCTTCCCGGGCGTGTTCCGCGGCATGCTCGACGCGCACGCCGAGGAGTTCACCGAGGAGATGGCGATCGCCGCGGCCCGGGCGATCGCGGACGTGGTCGGCGAGGACAAGATCAACCCGACGGTGATCGTGCCGAGCGTCTTCGACTCCCGGGTCGCCCCGGCGGTCGCCGCGGCGGTCCGCGCCGCCGCCACCGCCCCCACCCCGCCCCCGGCGGCCGACCCCGGCCCGACGGACCTCCCCGAGATCGCCGCCACCGCCAGCGCCACCCCCTGACCCCGCTCCGGGTGCGTTCTGGCCGCTCTCGCGACCAGAACGCACCCCCCCCCCCCCCCCCCCCCCCCCCCCCCCCCCACAAAAAAAAAGAGGGGGGGGGGTGACCCCAAAACACCCCCCAAAAAAAAAAAAAACCGGGGGCCCCCCCCC
>NZ_JBEYTI010000049.1:0-25601 GCF_040642975.1 Micromonospora sp. NPDC047548 | reverse complement strand
TCACCCCGCGCCGGGTGCGTTCGGCCCGCCCCCCCCCCCCCCCCCCACCCCACCCACCCCACCCACCCCACCCGCGTCGATCATGAAGTTAGCGGGTTGGTTTGTCCCACTTCCTCCCCGCTAACTTCATGATCACCGGGTCGGCCCCGCAGGGGGCGGGGGGCCGGGGGGTCAGGGGAGGAGGGTGGTGGGGGTGAGGGTGCCGGTGGCGACCAGGACCGCCGGCCCCGACAGCCAGCAGGAGTCGCCGGTGACCGTGACCGTGAGGCGGCCACCGGGGACGTCCACCGCGACCGTGCCGGTGTCCCGGGCGTCGTCGCGCAGGGCCACCGCGGCCACCGCGCAGGCGCCGGTGCCGCAGGAGAGCGTCTCGGCCGAGCCCCGCTCGTAGACCCGCATCAGCACGTGCCCGTCGGTGCCGTCCACCGGCTCCCCCGGCGCGATGAACTCGACGTTCACCCCGGCCGGGAAGACCCCGGCGTCGTACTCGGGCGCGTGAGTCAGGTCGAGGGCGGCCAGTTCCCGCCCGGCCGGCAGCGCGCAGACCAGGTGCGGGTTGCCGACGTCCACCGCCGCGCCGGGCAGGGTCAGCCCGCCCAGGGTGGCGGTCGAGGCGTCGTACACCCGGGGGCGGCGCATCTCGACGGCAATCGCCTCCCCCTCGACCCGCGCGCGCACCACGCCGGCCCGGGTGGCCACCGGCAGCGCCGCGCCGGCGGGCGTGGCCAGCCCGGTCTCCAGCAGGTAGCGGACGAAGACCCGGGCGCCGTTGCCGCACATCTCGGCGAACGACCCGTCGGAGTTCCAGTAGTCCATGAACCACTCGGCCTCGCCAGCCAGGGCGACGCCCTCGGGGTGCTTGGCCGCCCGGACCACCCGCAGCACGCCGTCGCCGCCGACACCGCGCCGCCGGTCGCAGATCGCGGCGACCAGCCCGGGCGTCAGGTCGAGCGCCCCGTCCGGGTCGGGCAGGATGACGAAGTCGTTGCCGGTGCCATGGCCCTTGGTGAACTCCACGCCCCCATCATCGCCGATGGTCGGCGACCACCCGCAGCGCCGTGTCGAGAAACGAGGGCGAGGCCGAGTCGAGCCAGTGGATCCGCGGGTCGCGGCGGAACCAGGAGCGCTGCCGGCGGACGAAGCGCCGGGTGGCCCGGATCGTCTCGTCGTGTGCCCCGGTCTCGCTCAGCTCCCCGGCCAGGAAGCGCAGCACCTGCTGGTAGCCGAGCGCCCGGCTGGCCGTCCGACCCTCGGGCAGGCCGTGGCCGACCAGCTCGCGGGTCTCGGCGACCAGCCCGTCGGCCCACATCCGGTCGACCCGCAGCGCGATCCGCTCGTCCAGCGGCGCGGTGTCCAGGTCGACGCCGAGCTGGACCGACGGGTAGTACGGCGTCGGTTCCGGCAGCGAGGCGGTGAACGGCGCCCCGGTCAGCTCGATCACCTCCAGCGCCCGGACGATCCGCCGGCCGTTGCCCGGCAGGATGCCGGCCGCCGCGACCGGGTCGGCCGCCGCCAGGCGGGCGTGCAGCGGGGCCGGCCCCACCGCCGCCAGCTCGGCCTCCAGCCGCTGCCGCACCGCCGGGTCGGTGCCGGGGAACTCGAACTGCTCCAGCACCGCCCGCACGTACAGCCCCGAGCCGCCGACCAGCAGCGGCACCCGGCCCCGGGCCAGGATGTCGTCGACCGCCGCGCGCGCCAGCCGCTGGTACTCCGCGACGCTGGCCGGCTCGGTGACGTCCCAGATGTCCAGCAGGTGGTGCGGCACGCCCTCCCGCTCGGCCGAGGTCAGCTTGGCGGTGCCGATGTCCATGCCCCGGTAGAGCTGCATCGAGTCGGCGTTGACCACCTCACCGTCGAGGGCGTGTGCCAGGGCGATGCTCAGCGCCGACTTGCCGGCCGCGGTCGGCCCGACCACCGCCACCACCGCCGCGCTGCTCACGCGGGCTCCCAGGACGCCACGAGGTAGGCGACGCCGTAGGGCGCCGAGTAGTGGCGCAGCTCACCCCGCCAGTCGCCGCCGGTCGCGCGGACCGCGCCGGCCAGCACCTGCCAGGGCGCCCGCCCGGCCACCCTCAGCTCCGCCGACAGCACCGGGTCCAGGCCGAGCAGGGCCTCGGCGTCCGCGTCGGCCAGGGCCCGCGCCACCCCGTCGTCGTACGCCTCGGCGCGCGGGTCGTCGTAGCCGGGCGCCTGCCGCCCCCGGCAGGTCGACCCGTCCCCCAGCACCAGCAGCGCGACCCGACGGTCGGGCCCGCCGACCAGGGACGCCCCGAGCTCCGCGCAGGCCACCGGGGACTCGTCGGTCGCCACCGACCGGGCCAGCCGGGGCAGCTCGGTGCCCGACCGGCCGACCAGCCAGGCGCCGACCGTCAGGCTCAGCGGCAGGCGCTCCCCGCCGGCGCAGTTGGTCTTCCCGAGCCGGACGGGCCGGTCCAGCCCGAACGGCCGCAGCGAGCCGAAGTCGGCGGGGTCGAACGTGGTGGTCCGCGGCCCGTCGCCGATGAGGAGGACCTCGTCGGCCGCGGCGGCGAGCAGCCCGGCGACAGCGGCGTCGCAGGCGGCCCGGAGCTCGTCCAGCTCGGCGGCGGCGGCACCGGCCAGCTCGGGCACGATCAGGGGCGGGTGGGGGCAGACGGCGGCGGCGACCAGAGGCACGGATTCACGGTAGCCGGACGCGCCGGTGCGTCCCCGCGCCGATCCGGTCATTCGAGCGGTAGGACACCGTATGGTCACGGTCGACGGCAGGCGCTTCACGCGGACGGGGTCGGACCTGTGACAATGCCGGGAGTAACTTGGCTGCGCCGTGGCGGCGATCGCGGGATCCGTCCCGTCGACGCCGGGAGAACGAGGATGGGCACATGAGCGACTGGACTGCCTTCGGACGGGTGGACGCGGACGGCACCGTGTACGTGAAGACCACCGAGGGTGAGCGGGTGGTCGGATCCTGGCAGGCGGGAGCCCCGGAGGAGGGGCTGGCCCACTTCGCCCGACGCTTCGCCGACCTGGTGACCGAGGTGGACCTGACCGAGGCCCGACTCAACTCGGGCGCGGCGGACGCCGGCCACTCGCTGACCACGATCCGCCGGATCCGCGCCTCGCTGGTCGAGGCGCACGTCGTCGGCGACATCGACGCCCTCGCCGCGCGGCTGGACAAGCTCGCCGCCGTCGCCGAGGAGAAGGCCGGCGAAGCCCGGGCCGCCCGGGACGCCGCCCGCGGCGAGGCGCTGGCCCGCAAGACCGCCCTGGTCGAGGAGGCGGAGAAGCTGGCCGCCGAGTCGACCGGCTGGAAGACCGCCGGTGACCGGTTCAAGGAGATCCTCGACGAGTGGAAGACCATCCGCGGGGTCGACAAGAAGGCCGACGGCGAACTGTGGAAGCGGTTCGCCGCGGCGCGGGACGGGTTCACCCGCCGCCGGGGCGCCCACTTCGCCTCCCTCGACCAGCAGCGCAAGCAGGCGCAGACGGTCAAGGAAGAGCTGGTCGCCGAGGCGGAGAAGCTGAAGGACTCCACCGACTGGGCGATCAGCGCCAACCAGCTCAAGGAGCTGATGAACCAGTGGAAGGCCGCGCCGCGTGCCTCCAAGGAGGCCGAGCAGAAGCTCTGGGAACGGTTCCGGGCCGCCCAGGACGCCTTCTTCAGCCGGCGTAGCGAGGTCTTCTCCGCCCGCGACAACGAGCAGCGGGTCAACCTGGAGCGCAAGCAGGCTCTGCTCGCCGAGGCCGAGGCGCTGGACGTCGACGCCGACCCGAAGGGTACGCAGGCCAAGCTGCGGGAGATCCAGGCGCAGTGGCACGAGGCCGGCCGGGTGCCGCGGGAGGCCGCCGCCGGGCTGGAGCGGCGGCTGCGGACCGTCGACGACAAGGTCCGCGAGGTCATGGACTCGGCGTGGCGGCGGACCACCAAGGAGGACAACCCGCTGCTCGCCCAGATGCGGGCGCAGGTGGCCGAGGCCGAGGAGCGGCTGGCCCGGGCGCAGGCCGCCGGGGACGCCCGCCGGGTCAGGGAGGCCGAGCAGGCGCTCGCCTCCAAGCGGCAGTTCCTCCAGCTCGCCGAGCAGGCCGGCTGACGCCGGCACGCTCCGGGAGCCCCGGTCCCCTGGCGGGACCGGGGCTCATGCGCGTCCGCGCCCCGGGCCCCGGGCCGCGCACCCGCACCCGCACCGCGCGCCGCACCCGCACCCGGGCCCCGCGTCCAGCATCCAGCGTCGACGACCCCGGCCCCGACCGGCGGCTGCACCGCCAGCCACAAGCAGGTCAATGCCTGGCAGGGCGGCTTCCAGGGGGAGCTGACCGTGCAGAACACCGGCACCACGGCGGTGAACCCGTGGTCGGTGGCCTGGTCCTGGCCGTCCGGGGTGAGCCTGGCCAGCGGCTGGAACGCCACGGTCACCCAGTCCGGCACGACGGTCACCGCCGCCGCGCCCGACTGGTCGCGGTCCCTCGCGGCCGGAGCGTCGGTGACGATCGGCTTCACCGCCAACGGCGCGGCGTCCGCGCCGGGCACGGTGAAGCTCAACAGCACCGCCTGCTGACCCTGCCCCGACGCGGCGACGGCCGGGGCCTCCGGCGGAGGTCCCGGCCGTCGGCGGCCGGTCAGTGCGCGGCGCAGCCGGGTGCCGGCGCGGGCGCCGCGGCCGGCGCGCCGACCGTGGGCAGCCCGAGCAGCACCCCGGGGGTACGCGGGGAGCGGCCCGCCTCGGCCGCGTCGCCGGCCCGGGTGCGCCGGTGCGACACCGGCTCGCCGTCGGCGTTGAGGTGGTGCGGGGCGGCGTACGTGACCGTGGTGTGCACGATGTCGCCGGGGCGGACCTGGCCGGCCAGCGAGCCCGCCTCGAAGTGCACCAGACGGCCGTCGCGGGCGCGGCCGGACATCCGGCCGGTGCGCTCGTCCTTGCGCCCCTCGCCGACGGCGACCAGCACCTCGACGGTCTCCCCCACCATGCGCTTGTTCTCTGCCCAGGTGATCTCCTCGACGCAGGCGATCAGCCGCTCGTAGCGCTCCTGCACGACCTGCTTGGGCAGTTGGCCGTCCATGGTTGCCGCCGGGGTGCCGGGGCGCTTGGAGTACTGGAAGGTGAACGCCGAGGAGAACCGCGCCTCGCGGACCACGTCGAGGGTGCACTGGAAGTCGGCCTCGGTCTCGCCGGGGAAGCCGACGATGATGTCGGTGGTGATCGCCGCGTCCGGCATCGCCGCCCGGACCTTCTCGATGATGCCCAGGTAGCGCTCCGACCGGTACGACCGGCGCATCGCGCGCAGCACGTCGTCCGAGCCGGACTGCAACGGCATGTGCAGCGAGTGGCAGACGTTCGGCGTCTCGGCCATCGCGGCGATCACGTCGTCGGTGAAGTCCTTCGGGTGCGGGCTGGTGAACCGGACCCGCTCCAGCCCGTCGACGTCGCCGCAGGCGCGCAGCAGCTTGCCGAAGGCGTACCTGTCCCCGAACTCCACGCCGTAGGAGTTGACGTTCTGCCCGAGCAGGGTCACCTCCAGCACGCCGGAGTCGACCAGGGCGCGCACCTCGGAGAGAATGTCGCCGGGGCGGCGGTCCTTCTCCTTGCCGCGCAGGGAGGGCACGATGCAGAACGTGCAGGTGTTGTTGCAACCCACCGAGATCGACACCCAGCCGGCGTACGTCGACTCGCGCCGGGTCGGCAGCGTGGAGGGAAAGACGTCGAGGGATTCGAGGATCTCCACCTCGGCGGCGGCGTTGTGCCGGGCCCGCTCCAGCAGCACCGGCAGCGAGCCGATGTTGTGGGTGCCGAAGACCACGTCGACCCAGGGTGCCTTGCGGACGATGTCGCCACGGTCCTTCTGGGCCAGGCAGCCGCCGACGGCGATCTGCATGCCGGGGTGCTTGGCCTTCACGGGGCGCAGATGACCCAGGTTGCCGTAGAGCCGGTTGTCGGCGTTCTCCCGGACGGCGCAGGTGTTGAACACCACCACGTCCGGGTTGTCGTCGGCCTCGGCGGCACGCACGTAACCCGCCTGCTCCAGCAGGCCGGAGATGCGCTCGGAGTCGTGCACGTTCATCTGGCAGCCGTAGGTGCGCACCTGGTAGGTGCGCGGGCTGCTGGCGGCTGCGGTAGTCATGACGTGCACAGCGTATCCGGGCCGACCGGGTGGACCCGAACGAGGAGGAGCCATGTGCCGCAGCATCAAGACCTTGCGTGAGCCGTACGTGCCGGAGGTGACGCCGGCCGACATCGAGGCGGCGGCCTTGCAGTACGTCCGGAAGATCTCGGGCTTCCGGGCCCCGGCCGCGCACAACGCCGAGGCGTTCGACGCGGCGGTACGTGCGGTGGCCGCCGCCACGGCGACCCTGCTCGACCAGTTGCAGGTGCGGGGATCCCGCCCGGCGCGGGCCGGCTGATCGGGCGCCGGGCCCGGCGGGAGCGGCGGGCCCGGCGCCGTCAGGCCGCGGCGAGGGCCGGGTTGACCGAGTCGGGCGCCCAGCGCGACCGGTGGCACCGGGACCAGCCCCGACAGCCGGGATTGGCCAGCGTGCAGAGCCGCTGGTTGCTGAGCACCTCGCCGTCGTCGGTCTCGGTCACGTCGAAGTGCACCGGGCGGATGGTGCCGTCCGGCGCGACCAGCAGGTGCCGGCCGGCGTCGAGGGTGTCGTCGGTCAGCAGGCAGTTGCGGTCGAGCAGGCGGGCCAGCGCGGCGACGCTGGTGCGCTCGTTGAGCCGCTCGGGCACCCCGTAGCAGTCCACCACCGTGGCGAACTCCCCCGGCGCCTCCCACACGTCGCAGATCACCGCGTACGTGGGCAGCCGGGCCGGGTCGGCGACGGCGAGGGGCATCACCACCCGGCCGAGCGCCTCGGCCAGCGCCGGGTACACCGCCACCGGCGCCGCCCCGTCGATTCTCCAGTTCCACAGCTCGGTCATGCCGCCTCCTCGCTGCGTTCGTCCCACCGGCCTCCGGATCGGGCCTTACTGACGATGGTGAGGTGCATATGACCTCAGCCGGGGGCAAGTTACCGGTCTGTGACCATTCCGGGCAAAATTTCCTCGGGCCCCGTTGTACCGAGTAGCGGGAAGGTGACAGTTTATCGGGTATGGTGCCCGACCCGGGGGACCTCAGCCGGCGGGTTCCCGCCGGTCAGCGGAGCACGAGGCGGTGCTCACCGGCGGGCAGCAGCTCGCCGACCACGGCGCCACCGGGGACCTCCCCGGCGACCAGCAGCCCGCCGGAGGTCTGCGCGTCGGCGAGCAGCAGCTGGTCGGCCTCGCCGGTCGAACCGAAGTCGGTCCACGGCCGCACCCAGTCCAGGTTGCGGCGGGTGCCGCCGCTGACGTACCCGTCGCGGACGGCCTCCCGCGCGCCGGGCAGGTACGGCACCCGGGCGGTGTCGATCGCGACCGTGAGGCGGCTGGCCCGGGCCAGCTTCGAGGCGTGCCCGAGCAGCCCGAAGCCGGTGACGTCGGTGCCGCAGCGGATGCCCGCGGCGACCGCCGCGCGGGCGGCGTCCCGGTTGAGCGCGGCCATCGAGGCGACCGCCTCGGCGAACCGCTCGCCGGTCCGCTTGTGCCGGGTGTTCAGCACCCCGACGCCGAGCGGCTTGGTCAGCGAGAGCGGCAGGCCGGCCCGGCCGGCGTCGAGCGTGATCAGCTCTTCGGGACGGACCACCCCGGTGACGGCGAGGCCGTACTTGGGGCCGTCGTCGTCGACGCTGTGGCCGCCGGCGAGGTGGCAGCCGGCCTCCCGGGCCACGTCCTGCCCGCCGCGCAGCACCTCCCGGGCCAGCTCCAGCGGGAGCACGTCGCGCGGCCAGCAGAGCAGGTTCAGCGCGACCAGCGGGGTGCCGCCCATGGCGTACACGTCGGACAGCGCGTTGGCGGCGGCGATCCGGCCCCAGTCGTACGGGTCGTCGACGACCGGGGTGAAGAAGTCGGCGGTGCTGACCAGCCCGGTCCGCTCGTCCAGCCGGACCACCGCGGCGTCGTCGCCGTGGTCCAGCCCGACCAGCAGGTCGGCGGTGCCGCCGGCCGGGCCCAGGCCGGCCACCATCGCCTCCAGCTCGCCGGGCGGGATCTTGCAGGCGCAGCCGCCGCCCCGGGCGTAATCGGTCAGGCGGACGCCGTGGGTCATCCCCACATGATCTCCGCGTAGCCCCGCCACCACCACCCGAACGGGCCGTACGGTGACGAAATTCGGACTCCCGGGCACGGCCGGGACCGGTGTTACCGCTCCGTGACCCACCAGGTTGCGTTCCGCCACATCCCCCCGCCTACAGTGGCCCAACCGGGGGTCGACCGACCCCGCTTCCGAGAGGGACGACAGGGACGGTGGACGACGTGACGACGGGCGAACCGCTCATCGTGCTGGACGGGGTCAACAAGTGGTTCGGGCCCCTGCACGTGCTGGACGACGTGTCGCTCTCCGTCGGCCGGGGTGAGGTGGTCGTGGTGATCGGCCCCTCCGGCTCCGGCAAGTCGACGCTCTGCCGGACCATCAACCGGCTGGAGCCGATCACTTCCGGCACCATCACCTTCGACGGGACGCCGCTGCCCGCCGAGGGCAAGCCGCTGGCGAAGCTGCGCAGCGAGGTCGGCATGGTCTTCCAGTCGTTCAACCTCTTCGCGCACAAGACCATCCTGGAAAACGTCACCATCGGCCCGATCAAGGTCCGCAGGGAGAAGCCGGCCGCCGCCCGCGAGCGCGGCCTGGCCCTGCTCGACCGGGTCGGCATCGCCAACCAGGCCGACAAGTACCCGGCCCAACTCTCCGGCGGCCAGCAGCAGCGCGCCGCGATCGCCCGCGCGCTCGCCATGCAGCCGAAGGCGATGCTCTTCGACGAGCCCACCAGCGCGCTCGACCCGGAGATGGTCGGCGAGGTGCTGGACGTGATGACCTCGCTGGCCCGCGACGGCATGACCATGGTCGTGGTCACCCACGAGATGGGCTTCGCCCGGCACGCGGCGAACCGGGTGATCTTCATGGCCGACGGGCAGCTCGTCGAGGACGCCCCGCCGACCGAGTTCTTCGCGAACCCCCGCAGCGAGCGGGCCAGGGACTTCCTCTCCAAGATCCTCACTCACTAGGCGTCGGTTGTGGAGCACGCCGCCTCCGGCGGGCTCCGTCGAAAAAGGAGATGTATATGCGTATGAAGCGCGTAGCGGCGCTCGCGGCGGCCGCCACCCTGTCGTTCGGAATGGCCGCCTGCGGTGGCGACGACGCCACGGAGGGCACCGGCGCCGGCAACAAGTCGTTCGCCGCCGGCAGCACCATGGAGAAGCTCAACAAGGCCCAGAAGATCAAGATCGGCACCAAGTTCGACCAGCCGGGCTTCGGTCAGACCGGCCTGTCGGGCAAGCCGGAGGGCTTCGACGTCGAGGTCGCGAAGATCATCGTCAAGGAACTCGGCATCCCCGCGGACAAGATCGAGTTCGTGGAGACGCCGTCGAAGGTCCGTGAGGACAAGATCGTCGACGGCAGCGTCGACCTGGTCGCCGCGACCTACACGATCAACGACAAGCGCAAGGAGCGCATCGCGTTCGCCGGGCCGTACTACGAGGCCGGCCAGAACATCCTGGTGAAGAAGGACGACACCAGCATCACCGGCCCGGACTCGTTCAAGGACGGCACCAAGAAGGTCTGCTCGGTGACCGGCTCCACCCCGGCCGAGACCATCAAGCAGTCCGTCAAGGACGTCGCCACCCAGCTGGTGCTCTTCGACACCTACGACAAGTGCCGCGACGCCCTCAAGGGTGGCCAGGTCGACGCCGTCACCACGGACAACGTGATCCTGCTCGGCTTCATCGCCAAGGACGAGGCGTCCTTCAAGCTGGCCGGCGACAACTTCACCAAGGAGCCGTACGGCATCGGGGTGAAGAAGGAGGACAACGCTTTCCGCAACTTCATCAACGACACGCTGGAGAAGGCCTTCTCCGACGGTAGCTGGAAGAAGGCCTGGGACGACACCGCCGGCAAGTTCGGCGCCGAACTGGGCAGCGCCCCGACCGTCAACCGCTACTGATCTGACCTTCGATCTGGAGGGTGGGGAGGAACACCGACCCGTGAATGTGCTCATCGACAAGTTCGACGTCTTTGCGGGCGGTTTCTGGCTCACCCTCCAGATCTGCGTGCTCGCCGCGATCGGCGCCCTGCTCCTGGGCGCCGTCGTGGCGGTGCTCCGCATCTCGCCGGTGCCGCCGCTGCGCGCCCTCGGCACCGGATACGTCAATCTCTTCCGGAACATGCCACTGACCGTGGTGATGTTCTTCGCCGCCTTCGGCCTGCCGGCGCTCGGCTCGAACGCGGACTTCCTGCGCATCCCCGGCCTGGACGCGCTGTTCACGCGGCTCGGCACCGACCTGCCGTACTTCCGCTTCGCGCTGATCGCCCTGGTGCTCTACACCGCGGCGTTCGTCTGCGAGGCGCTGCGATCCGGCGTGAACGCGGTGCCGGCCGGGCAGGCCGAGGCGGCGCGCTCGCTCGGCCTCACCTTCGGCCAGAACCTGCGCTACGTGGTGCTGCCGCAGTCCTGGAAGGCCTCGGTGGTGCCGCTCGGCTCGGTGATCATCGCGATGATCAAGAACTCGGCGCTGGTCGGCTTCTTCGGCGTGGTCGGTGACCTCTCGCAGACCGCCGACCAGCTCACCTCGGCCGAGGGCTACGCCTTCATCCCCGTCGCCATCGGCATCTCGATCGGATACCTGATCATGACCGTGCCGCTCGGCGCCCTGCTGGACCGGCTGGAGAAGCGACAGGCGGTGGCCCGATGAGTCAGCAGACCAGCGTCCTCTACGACGTCCCCGGCCCCCGCCAGCGGCGGATCACGTTGATCGGCAGCCTGGTCGCCACGGTGGTGCTGCTCGTCGCGGCGTACTTCCTGATCTACCAGCCGCTGGACGACAAGGGCCAGTTCTCCCTGGAGCTGTGGGGGCCGCTGGTCGACCCCTCCAACGAGAGCTTCTCCCTGGTGTGGGACCGGATCGCCTTCGGCGTCAAGAACACGCTGATCGCGGCGGCGCTGTCCATCGTCGCGTCGCTGCTGGTCGGCACCCTGCTGGCCGTACTGCGGATCCAGCTCAAGAGCCTGACCCGGCGACGCTTCACCGGGCTGGCGACGCCGGCGGCATACCTGCTGCGCGGGCTGAGCCTGCTGCTCTCGGCCGTCACCCGGGTCTGCGTCGAGGTGTTCCGCGGCCTGCCGGTCGTCATCACCATCTTCTTCGTGGCCCGCGGCTTCCCCGAGTTCGGCGCCTCGTTCGACACGCTCTGGTATCTGGTGATCGGCCTGACCATCTACAACTCGGTGGTCATCGCGGAGATCCTCCGCTCCGGCATGGAGGGGCTGCCCGGCGGTCAGGCCGAGGCCGCTGCCGCGATCGGCCTCTCGCCGTTGCAGGCCACCCGCATGATCCTGCTGCCGCAGTCGTTCCGGATCATGCTGCCGGCGCTGATCAGCCAGTTGGTCGTCGTGCTCAAGGACACCTCGCTGGGCTTCATCATCAGCTACCAGGAGACGCTCAACATCGGCAAGCAGATCATCGGCGTGCTGGGCAACCCGATCCAGGTCTACGTCGTGATCGCCGCGTTCTTCATCGTGGTCAACTACTCGCTGTCGAAGCTGGCGCAGTACGTCCAGCGCCGGCTCTCCCAGGGCCGCAAGACCGCCGGCACGCCGGCGCAGAACCCGCCGCCCGCGGCGCTGATGTCGCAGTCCGAGAGCAGCGGCCAGGGCATCTGACCCGCCACTGACGACCCGAGGGCCGGCCCGGACATCCGGGCCGGCCCTCGTCGTTCCGCCCGCCCCGCTGTCGGGCCGGAGTCGATGTCAGCGGGCGATCTCGGTGACCCGGGACTCGCGGACCACGGTCACCCGGATCTGCCCCGGGTAGGTCAGCTCCTCCTCGATCTGCTTGGCCACGTCCCGGGCCAGCACCGCCGCACCGATGTCGTCGACGTCCTCCGGCTTGACCATCACCCGGACCTCCCGGCCCGCCTGCATGGCGAAGACCTTCTCCACGCCGAGCTTGCCGGCCGCGATCTCCTCGATCCGCTCCAGCCGCTTGACGTACGCCTCCAGGCTCTCCCGCCGGGCGCCCGGCCGCCCACCCGAGCAGGCGTCGGAGGCCTGGGTGAGCACCGCCTCGATGGTCTGCGGCGGCACCTCGTTGTGGTGCGCCTCGATGGCGTGCACCACGTCCTCGCTCTCGCCGTACTTGCGGGCCAGGTCGGCGCCGATGATGGCGTGCGAGCCCTCCACCTCGTGGGTGAGCGCCTTGCCGATGTCGTGCAGGAACGCGCAACGCTTGATCGTAGGCACGTCCAGCCGCAGCTCGGCGGCCATGATCCCGGCGATGTGCGCGGTCTCCACCAGGTGCTTGAGCACGTTCTGCCCGTACGACGTCCGGTAGCGCAGCCGGCCGAGCAGGGTGACCAGCTCCGGGTGGATCTCGGTGATGCCGACCTCGACCAGGGCGTCCTCGGCGGCCCGGTGGCAGAGCGCCTCCACCTCCTGGCGGGCCAGGTCGTGCACCTCCTCGATCCGGTGCGGGTGGATCCGGCCGTCGAGGACCAGCTTCTCCAGGGTGAGCCGGCCGACCTCCCGGCGCACCGGGTCAAAGCAGGACAGCAGCACCGCCTCGGGGGTGTCGTCGATGATCAGGTTGACCCCGGTGACCGACTCGAAGGCGCGGATGTTGCGCCCCTCCCGGCCGATGATCCGCCCCTTCATCTCGTCGCCGGGCAGGTGCAGGACGCTGACCACGCTCTCCGCGGTCTGCTCGCTGGCCACCCGCTGGATGGCGTCCACCACGATGTGCCGGGCGCGCTGCTCGGCGGTGCCGCGGGCGTCGGACTCGATGTCCCGGACCAGCAGCGCGGCCTCCCGCTTGGCCTGCGTCTCGATCGCCTCGATCAGCTCGGCCCGCGCGGCGTCGGCGGTGAGCCCGGCGACCCGTTCCAGCTCCCGGCGGCGCTGCTCCTCAGCGGCGGTCAGCGCGGTCTCCCGTTCCACGAGCCCGGCCTCCCGCCTCGCCAGCTCGGCGCGGGCCGCGGTGAGCTGCCGTTCCCGCTCGGCGAGGCGCTCCACCTCCTCGGTGTGCAGCCGCTCCCGCTCGTCCATCCTGGCCGCCCGGCGTTCCACCTCGGCGGCCTGCTCCCGGGTCGTGGCGGCAAGGACGGCCACCTCCCGCTCGCCGCTGCGCCGGGCGGTGGTCCGCAACTGCTCGGCGTCGGCCTCGGCCTGCCGGTGGGCCCGTTCCAGGACGGTGTCCGCCTCGGCGCGGGCGTCGTCGAGCACCCGGCGGGCCTCGGCCCGGGCCGCCTTCGCCTCGGCCTTCGCACCGGCCGCCTCGGTGCGGGCGGCGGCCGCGGCGGACTTCGCCACGTCGATGGTGCTGTGCGCCTCGTCGGCGGCGCTGCGCAGCGCCGCCAGGGACTGCTCCTGGCGGTCCTTCTCGGCGATGAAGGCCGGGTCCTCCGGAGCCGGGGCCGTGCCGAGGCGCCGCACCACGCGTACGCCGAACAGCACGGCGCCGACGACGACCAGGGCGAGGAGCAGCACGACGACGAGCAGCACCACCTCCACGGCGCTCATGCCCGTACCCCGTCGCACCGGCCGGCGAGGCCGGACCGCCGTACTCCACCGGCGGACCCGCTACCGCCGACACCCCCTCGGGACCCGTGGTCCCTGTGCCGCCCCGCCATGGCCGCCTCCCCTGAACGTCGACGCCGCAGAGGACCGTGCCGACGGGCACGAGCCTCTACGACCCTGGACGCCCGACCGAGCGGCTGGCCGTGGGTACAGCTCTCTGTCGGCGGTGCCCCTCCGGGCATCGCCGACAGCCGGGTGCAGTTGTCGGATCGGCTCCGGACCGGCTGTCCGGAGCGACCGTCAAAGGCCGGTGGAGCTGGCCAAAGTGATGCTGTTCTGTTACGCGATCTATGTTGTGCGCTTAGCCTGCGCTGGTCGGGCAATGTGAGCCTGTAGGGCGAGGCTAGGTCGCGAAAGGCCGTTCGGTCAAGAACTCATGATCAAACCCCCCGAACGGAGCGAAGTTGTTTCGTCACCCGCTGGTGACGGCATGACGGACAGCAGCGGACAAAGGACCCGGGCAACGGGGTTACGTGTCAGCCTTCGGACCTGCTCACGGCCCCGGTGCGACGGCGCACCGGGTGCGCGGACGGTGGCGGGTCAGTCGGTGCCGCGGGTGTCCCGGTCGAGCTCCCCCTCGGCCTCGGCCAGGGCGTCGGCGTCGATCTGCTCGGCGAACTCGGCCGCCTCGGCGCTCTGCGCGGCGAGCGCGTCCTTCACCGCACGGATCGCCACGCCCGGCGGGTAGCCCTTGCGGGCGAGCATCCCGACCAGCCGGCGGAACACCGCGTCCGGTTCGCCCCGGGCGGTGCGCAGCTTCCGCTCCACCAGGACGCGGGCGGTCTCCGCCTCGGTCTCCTCGTCCAGCTCGCCGAGCGCCTCGCTGGCCACGTCGCCGTCCACGCCGCGCTGGCGCAGCTCGTTGGCCAGCGCCCGGCGAGCCAGGCCCCGACCGGCGTGCCGGCTGGAGACCCAGGCACGGGCGAAGGCGGCGTCGTCGATGATGCCGACCTCGTCGTACCGGTCGAGCACGTCGGCCGTGACCTCGTCGGAGATGCCCCGCTTGGCCAGCGCCCCGGCCAGCTCGGCCCGGGTACGCGGACGCACCGCGAGCTGCCGCAGGCAGATCTCCCGGGCCACCTCGGCCTCGTCGCGCGGTGGGGCCGGGGTCGCCTCCGGATCGGTCTCGGCGGACCGGCCGCGACGACCCCGCCGAGGCCGGGGCGCGGTGTCGTCACCCGCCCGAGGCGGGCTGGCGTCCCAGCCTCGCCCCGTGCGGGCGCGTCGTCCTGCCACTTAGTCAGCGGCCGATCAGAAGTCGACCGGAGGCAGCTCCGGGCCGCCGGCGGCGTCGCCCGCGCCGACCCCGACGCCGAGCTTCTCCAGGATCTTCTTCTCGATCTCGGCGGCCACGTCCGGGTTCTCCCGGAGGAATTCGCGGGCCTTCTCCTTGCCCTGGCCGAGCTGGTCACCGTCGTAGGTGTACCAGGCGCCGGACTTGCGGATGATCGCCTGCTCCACGCCGACGTCGATCAGCGAGCCCTCGCGGGAGATGCCCTTGCCGTACATGATGTCGAACTCGGCCTGCTTGAACGGCGCGGCGACCTTGTTCTTCACGACCTTGACCCTGGTCCGGTTACCGACCACGTCGGTGCCGTCCTTCAGGCTCTCGATGCGGCGCACGTCGAGCCGGACCGAGGCGTAGAACTTCAGCGCCCGACCACCGGTGGTGGTCTCCGGGCTGTTGTGCACCATGACGCCGTCGACGAAGTAGTTGTGGTTGCCCTCCACCTCGATGTCGAACCGGTTCATGGAGCGAGTCCTGGGCTTGACATGCACATCGATGATCCGAGCCGGCACCGGCATGAGTTCCGCCGGAACGAACTGCGGCTCGACGGCACACTGGCCACGGAACCGGGGCAGCAGCTTGGAATCCATCGCCGCCGGCACGTAGGGAGCGATCAGAGCCTGGAACCTCGCAGACGCCTCGGTGGTGAACATGATCGACGCCGCCTGCCGGGTGCCACGCGCCACCAGCTTCACGTCCAGCCCGTACGCGTCGCGCAGGTGCTCGACCAACCGCTCCCTGCTCCCCTCTGCCATCGCCTCGACGCAGATTTCAATCCGGCCGGAGCCGCCCTCGGTACGCCTCTGCAGTCCCTTGGAACGCAGAGTGAAGCAGCCGTCGTCCATGTACCAGACCGCAAGCGCCAGCGGCGTCAGGGCCTTGAGGTAGTCCCAGCTCAGGTGCTTCTTACCGTCACCGAGATAGACGGCGCGACGAAGTTCCTCCAGCTCAGGCAGGGCGGTGAAGTCGGCAAAAGCCGCGCCCCGGGCGTCGACCCGACGCGACACGGTCAGGTTGCCGAGCAACGACACCTTCCAGTCGAGGTAGTCGACCTGCTGCGCGCCATGTCCCAAGCGGAACCGAACGCCGGAGCGGCCACGGAGGTTCGGCGAGAGGTTGCCGTCGCCCATCAACGAGCCGAGCATGACCTGCCACTGCTGGTCGCTGAGGCGCCGCGGCTCCGCCAGCATGACGCGGTCGCCGGCGATGAGCTCCCCGGCTTCCCGCCACCCGCCCGGAGTACGGACAAGATGGTTGGCCGTGGCAGCGAACTGTGCGCGACCGTTACCACCAGACTTGGCCACGGTGAACTGGAGGAACTCCTCCGCCGGCCCGTTGTTGAACCAGTTGGTGATCCGCTTCGGCTCCACCCGGTCGGTTTCCGGGTTGTAGGAGAGCACTTCGACGTTCATCCGCTGGTTGACAATCTTGCCGATCTTCTCCTGCGTACCGTCCGCCAGGGTGACCCTGGTCGAGTACGACATGCAGCCGAACATGACCCCGATTTTTTCTCGCAACTGGTTGATGAAGATCGCCGTGGTGCCGGTGTTGTTGAGCACACCGGTGATCTTGCGCAGCGCCTGGCTCATCAGCCGGGCCTGCAGACCCACGTGGCTGTCACCCATCTCGCCCTCGATCTCGGCGCGCGGCACCAGGGCGGCGACCGAGTCGATCACGATGATGTCGATCGCGCCGGAGCGGACCAGCATGTCCGCGATCTCCAGCGCCTGCTCGCCGGTGTCCGGCTGGGAGACCAGCAGGGCGTCGGTGTCGACGCCCAGAGCCTTCGCGTACTCCGGGTCGAGCGCGTGCTCGGCGTCGATGAAGGCGGCGATGCCGCCGGCCCGCTGGGCATTGGCCACCGCGTGCAGGGCGACCGTGGTCTTACCGCTGGACTCGGGACCGTAGATCTCGACGACCCGGCCGCGGGGCAGACCGCCCACGCCGAGCGCCACGTCGAGCGCGATCGAACCGGTCGGGATCACGGCGGTCTGGATGACCGGCCGCTCCCCCAGCCGCATCACCGAACCCTTGCCGAACTGCTTGTCGATCTGAGCGAGAGCAAGGTCGAGTGCCTTCTCCCGGTCGGGCCCTGCGGCCATGTTTGCCACCCCTGCCTTCGCCGGCGTCTTTCCTGAGCTTCGCGTCACGCGGACACGCTAGGCGCTGGGTCCGACAGAAAACCAGCCGAGGAGGCCGTGAGCTGTGGACGAGCACCCCGCTGTGGACAATAGCCGAACACGTGTACGAGCGGGCAGGCGACACGCGGGAGCGACGAACCCGCTGCTCAGCGTAGCCGGGCGGGCACCCGGTCGGGATAGGCGGCGACGACGGCCCGCCACACCACGTGGGTCTGCTCACCCGAGGCGAACGCCTGCTCGATGGTCCGCCCGCCCAGCTGGGACAACACCTGGTCACGGGCGATGCTGGCCGCGTAGCCCGGCCCGAAGGCCTCCGCCAGCCGGGCCCAGAAGTCGGTCAGCCGCACGTGATCAGTCCTCCTCGTCCGGTGCCCCCACCGGCACCGGACGCAACGCTAGCGCCACCAGGGGCACCACCGCGATCGCCGCCAGCAGGGTCAGCACCGGATATCCCGCCGCCCGCATGACAAACCCGCTGAGCGCGGCGGCGGCGGCGCCGGCCAGCCCCATCGTCAGGTCGGAGAACCCCTGCACGCTCGGCCGGACCGCCGCCGGGACCGACTCCGACAGCAGGGTGGAGCCGGCCACCATGGTGCCGGACCAGCCCAGCCCGAGCAGGACCAGGCCGACCGAGAGCTGGGGCGTGTCGTGCCCGGCGGTGCCGGCGACCGCGCACGCGGCCAGCAGCAGCCCGACCCCACCGAGGACGACCGCACGCCGACCCAGCCGGTCGGTGAGCCAGCCCACCACCGGGCTGAGCGCGTACATGCCGGCAATGTGCAGGCTCAGCACGATGCCGACCACCCGCAGCACGTCGGCGTCGCCGTGCGACTCGCCGAGGCGTACCGGCGTCATCGACATCACCGCGACCATCACCACGTGGCCCACCGCCACCGCCGCGATGCCGAGCCGGGCGGCCGGGCGCTCGCGTACCACCCGCCAGGCCGCGCGCATCCCCGCGTCGCGCCGGGCGGTCTCCGCCGGCGCGGCGACGGCGTCCGCCGGCGGGGTGACGTCCGCGACGGCGGCCGCGACCGGGGCGTCGGCCGCCGCCAGCCGGCGCGCGGTGAGCAGCGGGTCGGGCCGCAGCAGCACCAGGAGTACGACGGCGGCGAGCACGAACGCGGCGGCACTGAACGCGAACGGGCCGGCCAGCGGCGGCAGCCCCCACCCGCGGGTGGTGCGGTCGGCCAGCGAGGCGAAGTTCGGCGCGGCCACCGCGCCGATGGTGGTGGCCCAGACGATCAGCGACAACTGCCGGCCCCGGCGGGCCGGTTCGGCGAGGTCCACCGCGGTGTAGCGGGCCTGGAGGTTCGCCGCGGTGCCGCCGCCGAAGAGCAGCATGCCCAGGAAGAGCAGCGGTACGAAGCCGGTGACCGTGGCGAGCACCACCAGCACGGCACCGGCCGCGCCGGCCAGGTAGGCGACGGCCAGCCCGGGTCGCCGGCCGTGCCCGTTCATGATCCGGGTGATCGGGACGGCGAGCAGGGCCCCGCCGACCACGGCGGCGCTCTGCGCCAGGCCGGCGACGGCGGTGCCGGCGACCCGGGCGGCGAGCAGCGCCCCGACGGCAATGCCGATGGTGACGCCGATCCCGCCGATGATCTGGGTGGTGAAGAGCAGGCGCAGGGTCCGCCGCTGGATCGGCGCGACGTCCGGCCGGGTACGGTCCGGCGCGGTCAGGTCGGTGGCCATGCGGCCTCCTCGGTAAGGGGTCAGACGCCGCCCCATCCTTGCAAACCGGCCCCGTCCCCGAGAGACCCGGTCGCGCTACAGGCCGAGCCCGCGGCCGATGATCTCCTTCATGATCTCGGTGGTGCCGCCGTAGATGGTCTGCACCCGCCCGTCCAGCCAGGCCTTCGCCACCGGGTACTCCAGCATGTAGCCGTAGCCGCCGTGCAGCTGCACGCAGCGGTCGGCGACCCGGTTCTGCAGCTCGGTGGTCCACCACTTGGCCTTGGCGGCGTCGGTGACCGAGAGCCGACCGGCGTTGAACTCGGTCACGCAGTGGTTGACGAAGGTGCGCGCGATGGTCACCTCGGTGTCCATCTCCGCCAGCAGGAACCGGTTGTGCTGGAACTTCCCGATCGGCCGGCCGAACGCCTCCCGCGAGCGGGCGTGGTCGAGGGTCACCGCGAGCAGCTTCTCCGCCGCCGCCACCGCCGCGACGGCGATGCTGAGCCGCTCCCGGGGCAGGTTGGCCATCAGGTGGTAGAAGCCGTGGTTCTCGGTGCCGATCAGGTTCTCCGCCGGCACCCGGCAGTCGTCGAAGAAGAGCTCCGCGGTGTCGTTGGCCTTCAGGCCCACCTTCGCCAGCCGGCGGCCCCGGGTGAAGCCGGGAGTGCCGGTCTCCACCACGATCAGGCTCACCCCGTGGGCGCCCTGGTCCGGGGCGGTCCGCGCCACCACGATGACCAGGTCGGCCAGCTCGCCGTTGGTGATGAAGGTCTTCTGCCCGTTGAGCACCCAGCTGTCGCCGTCCCGGACCGCGCTGGTGCGTACCCCGGCCAGGTCGGAACCGGCGCCGGGCTCGCTCATCGCGATCGCGGTGACCAGGTCGCCGGAGCAGAAGCCGGGCAGCCAGCGCTTGCGCTGGTCGTCGGTGGTCAGCTCGGTCAGGTACGGCGCCACCACGTCGTTGTGCAGGCCGAAGCCGAGCCCGGAGCAGCCGGACGCGACGATCTCCTCGACCAGCACCGCGTTGAACCGGAAGTCCCGCTGGCCGCCGCCGCCGTGGTCGGTGTCGACGTCCATCCCGAGCAACCCGGCAGCGCCGGCCTTGCGCCAGACCGCACGGTCGACGATCCCGTCGGCCTCCCACCGGGCGTGGTGCGGCACCGCCTCGCGGGCCAGGAACTCCCGGCACAGGTCGCGGAACTCCTCGTGGACCGGTTCGTAGAGATGCTGCTCCATGGCGGCCAGTGTGGCACCGCCCACCCGCCCTGCCCAGGGGGTGGCGGCCGCTCCGACACTCCTCAGTGGATCCGCCGGCGCCTCCTGGCGGGGTGCGCTACGCGGCCAGGGCGCGGGCGGCGACCGTCAGGTCCCCGACCAGCCCCGCGTACGCGGCGTCCTGGTCGTCGGCGCGCAGCACGGCGGACGGGTGGATGGTGGCCAGCAGCTGCGCTGCCGGCGCGTCGGCGACCTTGCCGGCGCTGTCCACCGGCACCCGGGCGAAGTCCTCCGGGCGCTGGGCGGACGCCGGCCACGGCAGCAGCTCACCCCGCTGCCGGGTGACCCGGAACGACGGGCCGAGCAGGGCCTTGGCGGCGGTCGCGCCGAGCACCACCACCAGCTCGGGGTGCAGCCGGGAGAACTCCGCGACCAGCCAGGGCCGGCAGGCGGTGATGTGCACCCGGTCCGGTGTCTGGTGGATGCGCCGCTTCCCGCGCAGCTCGAACCTGAAGTGCTTCACGGCGTTCGTCAGGTAGATGTGCCCGGGGTCGATACCGGCGTCGTCGACCGCCCGGCGCAGCAGCCGGCCGGCCGGGCCGACGAAGGGCAGTCCCTTCTGGTCCTCCATGTCGCCGGGCTGCTCACCGACCAGGACCACCCGGGCGGTCTCGTCGCCCCGGCCGAAGACCGTCTGCGAGGCGTCACGGTAGAGCTCGCAGCCCTGGCAGCCGGCTGCGGCGGTGCGCAGCTCGTCGATCGTGTCGGCCTGCGGCGGGATGAACTGCTGGGCTCCGGGCGCATTCTCGGTCTGCTCGGCCATGAGGACTGTTATATACCGGTTGTCGTGCCGACGCCGGGTGCCGCCCGGCGGGCAGGTCCCCCGGCGTCAGTAGCCGCCACCACCGCCGCCGCCACGCGAGGCCAGCGCGATCGCCACGATCACGAGGACGATCACCACCAGCGCGATGACGATCCAGAGACCCGTCCTGGGTTTGCCTGCCGCCATGGTCGTTCACCTCCGGGACGGGGCGTACCCGCCCAGACCGCCGCCATGCGCCACCGGTCGACTCATGCGGTGAACCCGCCTGACGCGGCGGGGCGCAGCGCCCGTGCGATCGCGTCGGCGAGCGGCCCGACGTCGGCTTCGTCCAGGGCGCTGATCGTGATCCGGAGGGCCGGGTCGGCGCCGATCCGGAAGAGCGCGCCCGGGGCGACCGACCAGCCGGCGTCGCGCAGCGCGGTGACCGCGACGGTCTCGTCCGGGACCGGCAGCCAGACGTTTATGCCGCTGCGCCCGTGCCCGGTGAGGCCCCGGGCGGCGAGGGCGGCGAGCAGGGCGGATCGCCGCCGCTCATACTCCTGCCCGGCCCGGCGGACCAACCCGGCGGTGGCCGGGTCGCGCCAGAGCGCCAGGACGAGCCGCTGCAGCACGGTGGAGACCCAGCCGGCGCCGACCCGGGCCCGCCCGGCGACCCGGGCCACGGTGGCCTCGTCGCCGGCCAGCACCGCCAGCCGTAGGTCGGGCCCGAAGGGCTTGCTCACCGACCGGACGAAGGCCCACGCCGGGGTCGCCCCGGCGAGCGGGTGCAGCGGCACCCGGGCCAGCTCGGCGGCGTGGTCGTCCTCGATCAGCAGCAGGTCGGGACGGCCGGCGAGCAGCGCCCGCAGGGCGCCGGCCCGGCCGGCGGAGACGGCGGCGCCGGTCGGGTTCTGCGCGCGGCTGGTCACCACCAGCGCCCGGGCGCCGAGGGTCAGGGCGTCGCGCACGCCGGCCTCGGTGGGCCCGTCGTCGTCCAGCGGTACGCCGATCGGCCGCAGCCCCAGCGCGGCGACCAGGTCGAGCAGGTTGACCCAGCCCGGATCCTCCACCGCCACCGCGTCGCCGGGGCGCAGGTGGGCGGCGAGCAGCCGCTCGATGCCGTCCAGCGTGCCCCCGGTGACGGTGATCTCCTCGGCCGGCACACCGTCGGCGGTGAGGCGGTCCCGGGCCGCCTCGGCGAGCGCGGGGAGCACGGCGGTCGAGGCGTACCCGACGGGTGGGCCGATCTCGGCGGCGAGCGCGGCCAGGTGCGGACCGAGCGGGGGCAGCAGCCGGGGGTCGGGTTGGCCCTGGGAGAGGTCGCGGGTGCCGGGGGCGGGCGGCGGGTGCAGCGCGGAGCGGCGGCTGGCGACCGGGGGCCGGGGGCGTACCCGGGTGCCGTGCCGGCCCGCCGTGACGACCAGGCCGCGCTGGCGCAGCTCCTGGTAGGCCCGGGCGACGGTGGCCGGGCTGACCGACAGCTCGGCCGCCAGTGCCCGGACGGCGGGCAGCGGGCTGCCGGCGGCCAGGGCGCCGGCGCGGACGCCGGTTTCCACGCTGGCCGAAATGGCGGCGGACGTGGACCCGGTGATCTGATAACGTGCTGGCACAGTTTCAGGATTGTACTAGAACAAAGATGGGATGGCACATGTACGCCCCGACCGCGCGGACCACCGCCAGCCGCTCCCGGGAGCGGATGAACTACGACCGGGCCGCCGCGCACGCGGTGCTCGACGAGGCGTACCACTGCGTGCTCGGGTTCACCGTCGACGGCGAGCCCCGGCTGCTGCCCACCCTGCACGTGCGCGTCGGCGACACCCTCTACCTGCACGGCTCCACCGGCAGCCGGCCGCTGCTCGCCGCCCGCGGCGACGCCGGGCTGCGGATCTGCGTCACGGTCACCCTGCTCGACGGGCTGGTCTACGCCCGCTCGCAGTTCCACCACAGCGCCAACTACCGGTCGGTGGTCGCGCACGGCACCGCCCACCTGGTCACCGACGACGCCGAGAAGGTACGGATGCTGACCGCCCTGGTGGAGAAGGTCGGCGCCGGGCGCAGCGCGGACAGCCGCCCGCCGAGCCGCCGGGAGCTGGCCGAGACCGCCGTGCTGGCGCTGCCGCTGCGCGAGGTGTCGCTGCGCTCCCGCACCGGCGGGGTCCGCGAGGACTCCGCCGACGTCGACCTGCCGTACTGGGCCGGGGTGGTGCCGCTGCGGCTGACCGCCGGGCCGCCGGAGCCGCACGCGGGCGTGACCGCGCCGGTGCCGGCGTACCTGCGGGCGGCCGGGTCGCCGTGGCGGGAGGCGACGACCATGCGAGGCGGGCACGTGCTGTTGGAGCCGCTGGACCTGGCCCACGCCGACGAACTCTTCACCGCCACCGCCGAGCCCGAGGTGTGGGAGCACCTGGGCCACCCGCTGCCCGCCGGCCCGACCGCGATGACGGAGATCGTCGCCGGCGCGCTGGCCGCCGGGCATCGGGGCGAACGGGTGCCCTGGGTGCAGCGCTGCGCACGGACGGGAGCGGTGGTCGGCACCACCTCGTACTACGACATCGACCCCGAGCGGCGGTCGGTCGCCATCGGCCACACCTGGCTCGGCCGGCCCTGGTGGCACAGCGGGATCAACACCGAGGCCAAGCTGCTGCTGCTCACCCGCGCGTTCGACGAACTCGGCGCGGTCCGCGTGGTCTGGCACACCGACATCCGCAACAGCCGTTCGCAGACGGCGATCGAACGTCTGGGCGCCACCCGGGAGGGGGTGCTGCGGCGGCACCGGCAGCGCCCGGACGGCTCCTGGCGGGACACCGTGCTGTACGCGATGACCGTCGATGAGTGGCCGAACGCACAACTCAGGCTCCGGGAAAGACTTCACCGGACGGCGGTCGTGGCCTGATGATGACGGGCGTGCTGGGTATCACCGACATCTGGACGTACGTGCTGGGAACCATAGCGATCATCCTGCTGCCGGGGCCCAACTCGCTCTTCGTGCTCTCCACCGCGGCCAAGCGGGGCGTGGGGGCCGGCTACCGGGCGGCGGGCGGCGTGTTCGTCGGCGACGGGGTGCTGATGGTCCTCTCCGCGGCCGGGGTGGCGTCGCTGCTCAAGGCGTACCCGCCGCTCTTCCTGGTGATCAAATACGCGGGTGCGGCGTACCTCGGGTATGTCGGGGTGACGATGCTGCGCGGCGCCTGGCAGCGCTGGCGCGACCGCAACGACCCGCAGGCGCCGCGCCTGATCGACGCCGCGGAGCCGGCGGCGATGCGCAGTCCGTTCCGCCGGGCGCTGGTGGTCAGCCTGCTCAACCCGAAGGCGATCCTCTTCTTCATCTCGTTCTTCATCCAGTTCGTCGACCCCGGGTACGCCTGGCCGGCGCTGTCGTTCCTGCTGCTCGGGTTGATCGCCCAGGTCACCAGCGCGCTCTACCTGACCGCGTTGATCTTCGCGGGCACGTTCCTGGCGGCGCAGTTCCGGCGCCGTCGGCGGCTGGCCGCAGGCGCCACCACCGGCGTCGCGGTGCTCTTCCTCGGCTTCAGCCTCAAGCTCGCCACCGCCTCGGTCTGACTCCGGGGCGGCAGGTCAGGTCCCGTCGCCGCCCCCGCCGACGCCCGCGCTCCCGGCGGTGCCGCCAAGGCCGTAGCCGGGCGCGACCGGCACGTCGGGCCGGCGGCTGACGTGCGCCGACTCGCCGATCCGGGCGGACCAGTGGGCGTGCGAGGCGGCCGCCGCGTGCCGGTTGATCGCCTCGCGCAGCCAGCCGTCGACGGTGTTGACCCAGTCCCGCTGCTCGGCGCCGGCGTGCCAGATCCGGAACCGGCTGATGCTCTGGTGACTGATTCCGGTCAGTGACAGCCTGCGGTCCAGCCAGAGGATCACCTCCAGGCCGGCCGAGTTCGTCACGAAGATCAGCTCCAGCTCGGTGATCGGCCCGGCGTAGAGGGGCGCGACCCAGTACCCGAGGCGCTCGTGCAGCGGCAGCGCCTGCTCCACCCCGGGCAGCCGGCCCTGCGCCAGACCGGCCTGCCGCATCACGAAGCCGAGCGTGTCGAGGGCGGCCAGGACGTGCTGCTGGGTGGGGAGCGGGTGGACGAAGACCGGCACCATGGCCCCCTGGTCCAGGTACGGGTCCACCGACACCTCGGTACGCAACCCGGTGCGCAGGGTCATCAGCGGCACCCCGCCGAAAATGGTCAGCGGCGTCTCCCAGGGCAGCGGCAGGGCGAAGTCGACCGCCCGCCGTCGCCCCGCCGGCACCACGAACCGGCCCGCGACCGGCGCCTGGTGGTACTGCACCAGGCGGCGGGGCGCGCCGGGGTCGTCCGGCTCGACCTGGGCGACCAGGCCGAGCCGGATGTGCCGGATCGGCACGTCGTCCGGCCCGGCGGTGAGCGTCACCCGTCCCGGCAGCCGCAGCCCGGGCCGGGTGCTCGGGTTGGTCAGGGTGGTGCTCACCGAGAGCCCGGTCCAGCCGGACTCCGGTGACACCCCGGTCAGCCGCATTCCGCCCCTCCCCCGTCGTCGCCTTCCCGTCATCGGCTCCGACCGGCGGATTCCCGCTGTCCGCCCCCGCACTCCTGCGCCCGCCCGGTTCGGACGTCCCGATCCGTCCCACGACGCCGTGGCGCTGCTCCGGCCCACTCCGGCACCCACCAGACCCGCCGCCCAACGTCCGACCGCACGGGCCGACCGCCGGCGCCGGGAGCGTGATCTACGCGGCCGGCTGCGGGCCCCGGGAGCGTGATCCACGCGCTTTGCGGCGTGTCGCGGTGTCCGAGCTGGCGAACGCGGACTGGAACAGCGCGTTCTTGAGTGCGTGGTTGCCTCGTCGGGAGCGGGTCTCGCCCTTGATCGAGGACCCTGACCGGCGGG
>NZ_JBEYTI010000048.1:0-37551 GCF_040642975.1 Micromonospora sp. NPDC047548 | reverse complement strand
GGTGCGGGCAGACCGGTGCCGATGTCGAGGAACTGGCGGATGCCGGCCTCCCGGGCGAGGTGCCGGATGGCCCGGCCGTGGAAGGCGCGGCCCTCACGGGCCGCGCTGCGGATCGCAGGGTACGCCTGGGCGATCCGGTCACCCGACTCCCGATCGACTGGGAAGTGGTCCTTCCCGCCGAGCCAGTAGTTCCACCGACGCGCAACCGAGACGGTGGTGGTGTCCAGTCGGGGATCTCCCAGCGGCTGGCTGGTATCGCTCGCGGGCACGGGGCCTCCGGGGGAAAACACGGACGAGGCCGCCAGGATCGGCGGTTGCAGCGACGTTCATCGTAGCGTCGCCTCAACGCTCGGAGACACCCCGTCTGGCCACCGGCCGCCCCGGTTTCAGGGTCGCGAAGCAGCTTTCCGTAGCCGCATTGTCGAAGCAAGATCCAGTACGGCCCATCGATGCCCGTACCGATGTCCGCGCGGGCAGCGGTTCCCAGTGCCCGGGGGATTGCCCGGTCGGCGGATTCGGCAGCGGCCTGCAGGTTCGGCTCGGAGCAGTACCCTGCATCGACCAGGGCCTGTTGGGGGTGGGTGCCGGCGTTGCTCGATCTTCTCCTCTTTGTCGATCAGCCCGGTCGTAGCTCATCGCCTTGTCCTTCGAAGCGTTCGCCTCCGGCTTTGTGCCGTCCAGCGCGACCCGGCCCATCTTCACCATGCCGATCCTCTGCGCCAGTCGCAGCGACTGCACGAGCAGATCGGCCAGGGCGTGAAGGTGGTGGCGGCAGAACCGGGAGATCGACCGGAAGTCCGGGACCTGATCCGCGGCCAGGTAGCGGAACGCCACGTCGTCGACGCATTTGCGCTCGATCGCTCGGGAGGAGCGGACTCCGGTGGTGTAGCCGTAGATCAGAAGCCGCAGCATCAGCCGCGGGTCGTAGGGCGGGAAGCCGCGCTTCTCGGTGAAGCTGGCCAGGATCGGCGCCAGGTCCAGGACCCCGTCGACCAGCTCGGCCACGAACCGGGCCAGATGCTCCTCAGGCAGCCAGTCGTCCTACGCTGGCGGCAACAGCAGCACCTGTTGCGGGTCGAAGGACCGGAACGTCTTATCCACCGGCGCCGCGCCCCTTGGCCGATCCGCTGCCGCAGTGACCGGTCCGACGTCGAAGAGCCCGCCCTCGTCACGCATACCGGAGCCAGCCCATAGATAAGATCACAAACCGCGGGCGGGGCGAGGTCAGGCCGGGTATTTCGATGGCGGCCCGGCCATCGCGGGTGATACTCCTCCCTGTCATGGACAATCTTGTGACAGCGCGGCTCGTACTACATGCGATCGGCGTCAGCGAGGCGGAACGCATTGTGACCGGCGAGCCGGATGACGCCGCCCGATGGGCGCCCGGATACCCATCCGAGGGCGATGTGTTCGCGGCCAAACGCTTCCTGGACACCTGCACGAACATCGGCGATCCCCGACCGTTCGGCAACTACGAGATCCGTCGCCGCGAGGACGGGCACGCCATCGGCGGCGTGGGCTTCCACGGAACTCCGGATGAGAACGGCAGCGTCACGATCGGCTATGGCCTCATCCCGTCAGTGCACGGCAACGGATACGCCTCCGAGGCTCTCCGCGCATTGCTGGCATTCGCGTGCGCACGCGGTGTCACCTGCGTGGGAGGCGACACCACCCACGGCAACATCGCGTCCCAACACGTCATGACCGCAGCCGGAATGCAGTTGATTGCAGAAGACGAGAAGCTGAAGTATTACAACATCGACTGGGCCGACAGTACCGCGAATACTGACGCACGCTCCTAGTACGGCAGCCGCCAATTGCTAATTGACCAGGGTGTAGTCGCGGTTCAGTCGGGTGCGCTGGTGGAACCAGCGTGCGCGGGCTTGGTGACGGCGTCGCCAGGTGAGCCAGTGGGTGTCGTGGCCGGGTGGTTTCGGATGGTGGAGGGCGTTGGCGAGGAGTCGTTTGATCTCGGGGACGGTCAGGGGGATCAGTCCGGGTTCGGGTGGTGGTGGCTGGTCTGGTGTGTTCGGTGGTGGTGCCTGGGTGTCAGTGCGGTCTTTGAGGTGGGCGGCGGTGACCGCGCAGACGGCGAGGGCGGCCATGACCAGCACGGTGTGCCGGGCGATCGCGGTGTAGAGGCGGGCCTGGCACTGGTCCAGGCAGAAGTGGTCCTTGCCGAACTCGAAATCTTCCTCGACCGGCCAACGCAGCCCGGCAGCGCGGATCAGCCTCGTCTTGGTCAGGATCTGCCCCTCGGGGACATGGCAGTAGTGGAAGGCCAGCTCACCGGTGCGCAGGTGACGGCGGACCAGCAGATGATGCCGCGGTGAGGCGGTGGCGATCCACGCCCAGGCGTACCAGCGCTGCCCTTTCGACCCGGGACCGGCCGAGCGGACCTCCCACCGACGGGTGTCGGCGGTCAGCAGGGTGACGGCCTGCGCGCAGGTCATCCTGTCTCCGGAGGGAAGGTTGATCATGAAGGTGGAGACGACCCGCAGTACGTACGCCTGCCCACGGGTCTCGAAGAACTCCCGCAACTGTGTGCAGTTGCCGTACACCTCGTCGCCGCAGACGACGTCGAACACCAGGCCGTCGGCGTACGCATCAGCACACAGGTCGATGGCCAACTGGCCCTTGGTACGGAACTCCACCTCCGGCGGCAGCCCCATCCCCGCAGCCGTGCGCGGGTCGCCGATGTGTTCGGCCGGGATCCACTGACGCGCCCCGATCAACGCGTGCCCCGTCCTCTCCCGAACGTAGGACAGGTGCACGGTGTTGATGCCGTTCACGACCCGACCCGCGCACCCCATGTACTGCCGCTTCACCCCACACGTCGCCTGGCCCTGCTTCGGCTGGCCCGTCTCGTCCAACGCCCCGACCACCAGCCCACGCCGCCGCCCACGCGCCGCCGCCGCGTCCAGACCCGCGGCGGCGAACCGCCGAACCTGACTCATCGCGGCCATCGTGTCCCACACCGCCCGATTCAACAACCGCTGCCTACGGTCCGGCGTGGCGTCCCCGACCTGCTCAGCGATGCTCCACCCGTTGCACTTCGGCACCTGGCTGACCAACGCCGACAGGTATCTTCCCGCGTGCTGCCACGTCTGCGTCCACACGAAACACGACCGCAACCGCGCCAACAGCTCAGCCCGTGCCCGCACCGCGCGCCTGGCCGCTACCCTGGCAGCAGCAGCCGCCTTCGATTCTGTTGTCCTCACAAACACATGATCAACAGGCGGCTGCGTCCACTTCGCACACCCCCCACCACATCCCGCCAGGTCAGACCGCCAATGGCGGCTGCCGTACTAGGCGAAACCGTCTTCGATGGGCTCTGCCCTTCAACACCAGGGGATTGCTGCGGCCGGGGGTCACTGGCGCCGAGAAGCTCGCACCCGACGCCGCGCCCAAGCGCGAGAGCATCTCCTCCGCGAAGTCCACCACCTGAGCATCGGTGAGGTAAGCGGTGAAATCGGCCGTCAGCCGAGAGCACCAGTCCGCGGTGACCCGCCAGGTGTCTTCGCCGGTCCGAGCCATGTCCAGCCATGCAACATCTGCTCAGCGGCTTCACCCCGGCCGAACGCGACGAGTTCGCCGCCCGGCTGCACCGCCTGGTCGACGTACCGCCGCCGCCGTCTGCCTGACCCGCGCCGACCGCCTCCCGAACGGACACCGCAGGGAACCCTCATCCGGCACTAAGACCCCGCTCATGGCCCCTTCCTACCGTGCAGCCGACGGCGACAGCACCGCCCGTCGCCCTCCCACGAGCAGGAACGGGGTGCTCATGCAGCCGCCAACGCCGGCCACCACCGACGCCTGGCTGGACTGCGCCGTACCCTGGCCGGCCGCCTGGCTACGCCTGGTCTGCCTGCCGCACGCCGGCGCCGGGGCCGGCACCTTCCGGCCGTGGGCCGCGCTGCTCGGCGAGCAGGTGGAGGTGTGGAGCGCGCAGCTTCCCGGCCGGGAACGGCGGCTCGCCGAGCCCCCGCTGACCACCATGGCCGAGCTGGTGCCCCCGCTGCTGGACGCCGTCACCGCGCGGGTCCGCCCGCCGTTCGCCATCTTCGGGCACAGCATGGGTGGCCTGATCGGGTACGAACTGGCCCGCCGGCTGGTCGCCCGGGGCGGCCCCGTGCCGCAGCGACTGGTGGTCTCCGCGGCCCGGCCGCCGCACCGCGCCGCCCGTACCGGCGAGGCGCACGCGCTCGACGACGCCGCGCTCACCGACTGGCTGGGCGGGCTCGGCGGGGTGCCCGAGGAGGTGCTCGCCGACGCCGCGCTGCTGGAACTGATCCTGCCGACGGTCCGCGCCGACCTGTCGGTGGTCGCCTCCTATCGGCCGGTGTCGCCGGAGCCGCTGCCCTGCCCGGTCGACGCGGTCGCCGCCGCCGACGACCCGCTGGTCGACCCGGACGAGGTGGCCGGCTGGGCCGCCTACACCACCGCCGACTTCTCGCTGACCGTCGTCCCCGGCGGCCACCTCTACCTGCACGACTCGCCACCCCCGCTGACCCGCCTGCTGGGCGGCGGTCCGGCGGTCCCGGCCGGGCCGGGCGCCGTCGACCGCACGTACGCCGAAGGGGCCACCCGATGACCCAGAACCTGCACCCGGACCTCGCCGACCTCACTCCCGAGCAGCGGGAGCTACTCGCCCTGCGTCTGCGTCGGGCCCGCACCCAGCGCCCCGACCCCGGCCCGCTGCCGCTCTCCTTCACCCAGGAACAGCTGTGGTTCCTCGACCGGCTGGAACCGGGCACCCCGGTCTACAACGTGCCGTTCGCGGAACGGATCACCGGCCCCCTCGACGTGCCGGCCCTGCACCGGGCGGTCAACGCGGTCGTCGCCCGGCACGACGCGCTGCGGGTGGTGTTCACCGAGACCGGCGACGGGGTGGCCCAGCGGGTGCGCGACACCCTGGAGCTCCCGATGCCCTTGGTCGACCTGCGGGAGCTGCCCGACGCCGAGCGGGCGGCGGCACAGCAGCGGGAGGTCACCGCGCACGGGGCCGTCTCCTTCGACCTGACCACCGGCCCGCTGCTCGCGGTGCGCGTGCTCGCCCTCGCCGACACCGAACACCTGCTGCTGGTCACCGCGCACCACATCGTCTTCGACGCCTGGTCGGCCGGGGTTTTCACCGACGAGTTGGTCCGCTGGTACGGCGAGTTCGCCGGGGGCGTACCGGCGGAACTGCCGGGGCTGCCCACCCGCTTCGTTGACCACGTGGCGGCGCGGCGGCGACCGGACGCGGTGCGGGCCGTCAACGGTCACCTCGCGTACTGGCGGGAACGGCTAGCCGGGGCGCCGCCCCGCTCCACCCTGCCGCCGGACCACCCGCGCCCGCCGGTGCAGACGCACCGCGGCGCGCGGCGGGCCTTCACCGTGGACGCCGACACCACCGCCGCCCTCGGCGCGCTCGCCCGGTCCGCCGGCGCCACCGTCAACGCGGTGACGCTGGCCGCGCTGGCCGCTCTGCTGCGCCAGGCCACCGGGCAGGACGACGTACTGCTCGGCATGCCCGCCGCCGGCCGGGCGAGCACCGACCTGGAGCCGCTGATCGGCTGCTTCGCCAACATGCTGGTGCTCCGGGTGGACGTCTCCGGCGACCCCACCGTCCGCGACCTGGTGCGGCGCATCCACCGCACGGTCAGCGAGGCTTACGCGCACCAGAAGGCGCCGTACGCGCGGGTGGTGGAGGAGGTTAGCCCGCCCCGCGACCCGAGCGTCAACCCGCTGTTCCAGGTGATGGCGACCGTGACCGACGGCGGCGAGGAGCGGCGGGGCGCGGGCGGCGCCACGTTCACCCCGGTCGCAGTGGAGAACGGGCTCACCGACTTCGACCTGTTCCTCAGCCTGACCCGGCGCGGCGAGCGGATCGAGGGGGCCGTCGACTACAACGCCGAGCTCTACCTGGACGAGACGATCGCCCGGACCGTCGGCCGGCTGTCGGAGCTGCTGGCGGCGATGGCCGCGGCGCCCGACCGGCCGCTCTCCGCGGCCGCCGGGCTGCGCCGGCACCGGCTCGCCCTGGCCGCCACGTTCACCGTCGACCCGCTGCGCGACCCGGTGCGGTTCTGGCTGGACTTCCTGCGGGTGCCGGCCGCCGTCGAGCTGGTCGGCTACGGCCAGCTCGTCGCGCACCTGCTGGCCGGCGCGGACGCCGACGCCACGGTGTGCCTGCTGCGCTGGGAGGACTGGCTGCGCCGGCAGGATCCGGCGGACGCCGAGGCGCTGCTCGACGCCGCGATGACCGACCTGGAGACGGCGGTCGGGGCGTACCGGGGGCGGACGGCGGCACCGCTGCTGCTGGTTGTGTGCCCCGGTACGCCCGGCGGCCCGGCCGCCACGCTGACCGGGCGGCTCGACGACCGGCTCGCCGTGCTCGCCGCCCGCACCCCCGGCGTGCACGTCGTCTGGGCGGCCGACCACGCAGCGACCTACCCGGTCGGCGGGCTACTCGACGGGCGCGCCGACGAGCTGGGCCATGTCCCGTACACCGCCGAGTATTTCGCCGCCCTGGGCACGGTGGTCGTCCGGGAGCTGCACCGGCTGGCCGGGCAGCCCCGGCGGACCGTGCTGGTAGACGCCGAGCGGCTGCCGATCGACCTGGTCACCGCGGCGCTGCCCGGGCACCAGGTGCGCGGCTGCCCGCCTGGGAAGCTGTCGGCCGCCGCCGCAACGGCCGGCGACCCGGCGACGGTGGTGCTGCTCGACCCCGACCCGGCGACGGTGGCGGCGGTGCGCCGGGAACACCCGGAACCGCTCGCGCTGGCCGTCCCTGAGGGCGGGGCGGAGCTGCGCGAACTGCTCGCCCACCTGTGGCCGCTGGACCCGCCGGCCGACGGGCCGGCCCGGGTGCCGGCGCTGGCCGCGCCGATCGGGTCGGAGCGGGCGGCGTACCTGGCCGAGCGGCTGAGCACGGCGGCGGCGGTGGCCGAGCGGAGCCGCCCCGTCCCGGTCCCGGGCGGCGGGGACGGCCCGGACGACGAACCGGTCCCGCCGCGCACCCCCACCGAGGATCGGCTCAGCCGCCTCTGGGCCACCGCGCTCGGCGTCGAGACGGTCGGCGTCACCAGCGACTTCTTTGGCCTCGGTGGACACTCGCTGCTCGCCACCCACCTACTGTCCCGGGTGCAGGCGGAGTTCGGCCGGGAGGTGTCGCTCCACACGCTGTTCACCCATCCCACGGTGGCCGGCCTGGCCACCGTGCTGGACGCCGAACCGGAGGCCGGCAACCCGGCCCCGCTCGCCCCCGCGCGGCCCGGCACCCCCGCCGTCGCCTCGTCGGCGCAGGCCCGGCTCTGGGCGCTGGACCAGCTCGGCGACAACGTGGTGCGGCACAACACCACCGCCGCCATGGAGTTGCGCGGCGACCTCGTCAAGGACGCGCTGCGGGCGGCGCTGCGGGACGTGGTCACCCGGCACGAGGTGCTGCGCACCACCTTCCGGGACCGGCGCGGCGAGCCGGAGCCGGTGGTCCACGACCACCTCGACCCCTGGCTGGAACCGCTGGACCTGACCGACGTGCCGGCGGCGAAGCAGGCCCGGACGCTGCGCCGGGCGGTCACCGGGCTCGCCGCGCACCGCTACGACCTGGCCACCGGGCCGCTGCTGGTGGCCCGCCTGGTCCGGCTCCCCGACCGGCGCCACCAACTGGTGCTGGGCATGCACCACATCGTCTGCGACAACACCTCGTGGAGCGTGCTGCTGACCGAACTGGCCGCCGGGTACGCCCGCCGGGTCACCGGGGTCGGCGACCCGCTGCCGCCGCTGCCCGTGCAGTTCACCGACTACGCCCGCCACCAGCGCGACTGGCTGGCCTCCCCGGCGGGGGAGCCGCACCTGGCCTACTGGCGGGAGCGGCTGGCCGACGCGCCGCCGCTGCTGGAGCTGCCCACCGACCACCCCCGCCCGGAGGAACGCTCCGACGTGGCCGGCTACCAGTCCCGCCGGCTGCCGGCCGGGCTTGGCACGGCGGTCCGCGAGCTGGCCCGCGCCGACGGGGTCACCCCGTTCGCCGTGCTGCTGGCCGGGTTCGCCGCCCTGCTGCACCGGGAGAGCGGGCAGGCCGACCTGGTGCTCGGGGTGCCCACCGCCGGGCGGGAGCGGGCCGAGCTGGCCCCGCTGGTCGGCTGCTTCGCCGACCTGCTGCCGCTGCGGGTGGATGTGGCCGGCCGGCCCACCTTCCGGCAGCTCGTCGCCCGGGCCTACCGGATCGCCCGGGACGCCTATCAGCATCAGGGGCTGCCGTTCGGGACCATCGTGGAGGCGCTGCGGCTGCCCCGGCAGGCCGCGTACCACCCGCTGTTCCAGTGCGTGCTGAACGTCATCGACCTGCCGGACGACCTGCCAGAGTTCCCCGGCCTGGACGCCAGCCCGGTGGAGGTGCCCAGCGTCGGGGTCGACTTCGACCTCTTCCTCAGCCTCACCTGGCAGGACGAGGAACTGCACGCCGACCTGGCGTACAGCGCGGACCTGTTCACCCCGGAACGGATGACAACGCTGCTGACCGGGCTCGGCCAGGTGCTCGACGAGGGGTTGCGCCGCCCTGACGCCCCGCTCGGCGGGGAACGCCGGGACGCCCCGGTGACCGCCCGTCGGACGCCCGAACGGACGGCCCCCCGGCTGGTGGTCGGCGGCACCCTCGACGTCGCCAGGCTGCCCGCCGTGGTGCGGTTCTGGACCGAGCTGCTGGGCCTGCCACACCGCTGCGTGGCGCTGCCCGCCGGTCCGCTGCTGCGGCTGCTGCGCGAGCCGGCCACGGCCGGGCTGGCCACCTCGGCGCGGGACCACAACACCCTCCTGCTGCGCTGGGAGGACCGGCTCCCCGCCGGCCCGCTCGGCACGGCGACGGTGAGGTTGCGCGACTACCTCGCCGAACTGGAGGTCGCGCTGGACAGCTACCGCCAGCGCAGCGCCGCCCCGCTGACCCTGCTCGTCGCGCCCGCCTCGGCCGGGTTCCTGAGCCGACCCTGGGCGGGGATCTTCACCGAGCTGACTGGCCAGCTGCGCGACGGCCAGGCCGGCCGGGCCGGGGTGGAGGTGCTGCCGCTCGACGCCTGGGCCCGGCGCTACCAGGTGCCCCCGTCCGGCGACGACGGCGACGAGCTGACCGCGGTCACCGGCACGGTGCTGCTGCGGCGGGCGCTGCGGCACCGGGCGGTCGGGCTGCTGGTCGTACCGCCCGGGCCGGCGGAGCGGCAGGCGGGGCTGGCGCGGCTGCTCGCGGCGCAGGCCCACGCCGGGCGCCGGGTGCTGCTCACCGCGGCGCCCGCCGGCCCGGAACTCGCCGCGCTGGTCACCGCCGGCCTGATCGGGTACGACGAGGAGCCGGCCGCCCCGGACAAGCACACCCTCCTGGTGCACCCGGACCCGGCGGGCGCGGCCGAACTGGCCGCCCGGCACCCCGCCGCGGTGGTGCTCGGCTGCGACCCGGAGCGCGGGCCGGTCGACCTGCTGCGCGGCCTGTGGCTGCTGGACGGCCCGGCGACCGACCCGGGCGGCCCGGCCGATCCGCTGTCGGCCGACCTGCTCGCCGAGGTCGCCACCGAACTGGCCGACGCGACCGCCGTACGGGCCGCCGTCACGGGCGGCTACCGGCGCCAGGCCGACCGGGCCGCCGCCCAGCCCCGCACCGAACGGGAACGGCAGCTCCTCGCCATCTGGTCCGACCTGCTGCGCGCCGGTCAGCTCGGCATCCACGACGACTTCTTCGTTGCCGGCGGGGACTCGCTGCTGGCCATGCAACTCGTCGCCCGGTGCGCCGAGGCGGGCATCGAGGTGACCCCCCGGCAACTGGTCCGCCACCCCACCGTCGCCGAACTCGCCGGCAGCCTCGGCGCGGCCGTCCGAGTCGACGCCGAGCAGGGCGTCGTCACCGGCGACGCGCCGCTGACCGGGGCGCAGCGCTGGTTCACCGACATCGTCGGCGCCAGCATGGCCCGGCCGTCGCTGTTCAACCACCCGTACTACCTTCAGCTCGCCCGGCGGCTCCCGGCCGACCTGCTCGGCGAGGCGGTCCGGCTGCTGGTCGCCCACCACGACGCGCTGCGGCTGCGGTTCACCCGGCTGCCGGCCGGGGGCTGGCGGCAGCACCACGCCGACCCGGCCGACGCGGTGCCCTTCACCGGCCACGACCTCACCGGCACCCCAGTTGTCGAGCGGGAGGCGGCGGCCGAGTCGCTGGCCGCGGCCACCCAGACCGGCCTGGACCTCACCGCCGGCCCGCTGGTCCGGGTGGCGCACCTGCGGCTCGGCCCGGAACTGCCCGACCGGCTGCTCATCGTCGCCCACCACCTGGTCGTCGACGCGGTCTCCCGGGGTCTCCTCCTGGCCGACCTGGAAACCCTCTGCGGGCAGCTCGACCGGGGCGAACCGCCGGCGCTGGCGACGAAGAGCACCTCCTACCGGGCCTGGGCGCATCGGCTCGCCGCCCACGCCGGCTCGGACGAGCTGCGCGCCGAGCTGCCGTACTGGCTGGCGCAGGCCGACGACGGCACGCTGGCCCGGCTGGCCGACGTGCCGGGCACCGGGCCGACCCGCCTCGGCGACCTGGGGCTGGCCTCCACCGTCCTGGACGAGCCGGCCACCCGGGGGCTGCACGCCGCCGCCCGCCGGCTGCGCACCAGCGTGCGGGACCTGCTGGTCTGGGCGGTGGCGGCCACCGTCGGCGAACGCACCGGCGGCGCGGTCACCGTGGCCACCACCGGGCACGGCCGGGAACCGCTCTTCGACGACGTCGACACCTCCCGGACCAGCGGCTGGTTCCAGGTGCTCTACCCGGTTCGGCTGGAACTGCCGAAGACCGCCGACCCGGCCAGCGCGGTCCGCTCGGTGATCCGGCAGCTCGGCCGGGTGCCGCACAACGGCATCGGCTACGGCCTGCTGCGCCACCTCTGCCCCGACGGGGAGGTCCGCGGCCGGCTCGCCGGGGTGCCGGCGCCGGCCGTCGCCGTCAACTACATGGGCGGCTTCGGCTTCGACGACGTCTCCCCCGCCAACCAGCTCTTCGAGGTCTGCCCGGCCCCCTTCGGCCCGACGGAGGACCCCACCGGGCACTGGCCCTTCCCGTTCGACGTGACCGGCTCGCTGACCGGCGCCGCGCTCCGCGTCGATCTCAGCTACGCCACCCCGGCCTTCCGGCCGGAAACCGCTGATCATCTGCTCGACGGCATCCGGACCAGGCTGCTGCGCCTGGCCGGAGACCACGGGCAACCGCCACGGCAGTAGGAGGATCCCCCATGGCGTTCCGCCGTCCGTCCCGGTTCGCCGGGTTCACCACGATCTGGTTCGGCCAGCTGCTGTCGGCGCTGGGCACCCGGATGACGAACTTCGCCCTGAGCATCTGGGTGTGGGACGCCACCGGCCGCGCCACCGACCTGACCATGCTGATGGCGTTCGCCTTCGGCGCCACCGTCATCTTCAGCCCGATCGCCGGGGCGCTGGTCGACCGGTGGAGCCGCCGGCTGACCATCGTGCTCAGCGACATCGGCTCCGCCGTCACCACCGGTGTGCTGCTGCTGCTCTTCCTCACCGGCTCGGTCGAGGTGTGGCACCTCTACCTGGTCAACCTCGTCACCGGCGCCTTCCTGGCGTTCCAGCTCCCCGCCTATCAGGCGACCATCACGGTGATGATGGAGAAGGGCCAGTACCCGCGGGCCAATGCGATGATGTTCGCGGTCCGGACCATCCCGGTGATCTTCGCGCCCGGCCTGGCCGCCACGCTGCTCGGGGTGCTCGACATCAAGGTCATCCTGCTGGTCGACGCGCTGTCCTACCTGGTCGCCATCGGCGCGGTGCTGCTGGTGAAGCTGCCGCCGGTGCCCCGGGAAGCGCACGACGACGGCGGGTTCTGGTCGGACACCGTGCACGGCTTCCGCTTCATCCTCGCCAGCCGGGCGTTCACCGGCCTGGAGGCGATTCTCTTCGCCATCAACGTCCTCGCCGCGGTCGGCTTCGCCCTGCTGGTGCCGCAGATCCTGGCCCGCACCGACAGCAGCACCAACGCCCTCGGCCTGGTGCAGACCATCGGCGCGATCGGCGGCGTAGCCGGCGCCGGCCTGCTGGCCCTGCTGCCGAACACGCGGCACAAGATCCGCCGGATGCTCATCGCCATCCTGGTCTTCAGCATCCTCGGCCGGATCATCTACGGCGTCGCCGACTCGGTGCTGATCTGGTCGATCGCCCTGCTCTTCCTGCACCTGTCCATCCCGTTCATCGACGGCTACGCCCAGTCGGTCTGGCAGGAGAAGGTGGCGCCGGCCGCCCAGGGCCGGGTCTTCGCCGCCCGGCAGTTCATCGAGGACCTGGCCTACCCCGGCGGCACGGCGCTGGCCGGCATCGCCGCCGACCGCTGGTTCGAGCCGATGATGCGCGAGGACGGATCGGGCGCCTCGGCCTTCGGTTGGCTGGTCGGCACCGGACCGGGCGCCGGCATGGGGCTGATCTTCGTGATCGTCGGGATCCTCGGCATCGGCGTCGCCGTCGCCGGGTTCGCCTCCCCGAGCATCCGCCGAATGGAGACCGACCTGCCCGACTACGACGAGCCGACCGCCGGGCCGGCGCCGCTGCCCGCGCCCACCGGCACCGACGAGCTGACCGACGACCGTCAGGTGGTGGCCAAGTGACGCTCACCGAGGTGGTGGCCGGGGTGCTGGAGGTCGACCCGGCGGAGGTGACCGACGAGTCCGGGCCGGACTCCATCGGCACCTGGACCAGCCTGCGGCACCTGCAACTGGTGGTCACGCTTGAGGAGGTCTACGGCGTCTCCTTCGCCTTCGAGGAGATCCGCGACGTGCGCAGCGTCCGTACGCTGCGCGACGTGCTGCGGGCCAAGGGGACGGAGGCGTGATGCCGCCCACCGCCGAACTGTTCGCGCTGCGCGACCGCTGGCAGCGCGTCGAACGGGAGGGGCACCGGCCGCTGCTGCGGGTCACCCTGCTGGCCAGCTACACGGTGGACCCGCTGGTGCCGTACCTGGGGCTGGCGCTGCACGACGCGGGGCTGCCGGCGACGCTGCGGGTCGGGCCGTTCAACCAGGTGGTCCAGCAGTGCCTGGCCACCGACGGCTTCCTCACCACCGCCCGCCCCGACGTGCTGGTGGTGGCGGCCCGGCCGGAGGAGGCCGGCGACCCCGGGCCGGCCGGCGCCGGCTGGGCCGAGGAACTACTCGCCGGGGCGGAGGCGGCCCTCGCCGCCGCCCGCCGGCACGGCGCCCTGCTGGTGTACGTCCTGCCGGCCGTCCCGGCCGCCCGGCCGTACGGCGCCGGTGACGCGGCGTACAGCGGTGGGGTGGCCGCCGCCGCCACCGCCGCCCGGGAACGGCTGCGGGAGCGGCTGGCCGGCGACCCGTGGGTGCTGCTGGTCGACGCGGAGGAGGCGGTCCGCGCGGTCGGCGGTCGGCGGGCGTACCACCCGGCGCTGTTCCGGTTCGCCAAGGTGCCGTATACCGAGGAGGTCTTCGCCCGGCTCGGCGCCGATACCGGCGGGCTGCTGCGCAGCTGGTACGGCGCGGGCTGCCGGGTGCTGGTGCTCGACGGCGACGGGCTGGCCGACGCCGGCCGGGCCGGCTGGACGGAGCTGCTGCCGGTGCTGCGGGAGCTGCGCGACACCGGGCTGCGGCTGGCGCTGCACGCCGGCGGGCCCCGATGCTGGGCGACCGTGGCGGCCGACTGCCCGGAGCTGCTGGGCCTGCTGGACGGCTGGGTGACCGACGACCGGCCGCTCGCCGCGCAGCTCACCGAGATCGCCGCCGACCTGGACGCCGTCCCGGCGCAGCTCGCCGTGGTCGGCACCGGCCCGATCGAGGCCGACGGGACGGGCCGCTGGCGGACGGTGGCGCTCGGCGGCGACCCGCGCGCCTGGGCGGGCGAGCTGACGGCGGCCGGGCTGACCGACCGGGCCCCCGCCCGGCGTTGGACCGGGGCGCCCGGCCGGCGTGGCCCGGACGGCACGGAGCCCGCCGGGCTCTCCCTGGACGACTTCGTGGCCAGCCTGGACGTGCGGGTGGAGTGCCGGCCGGTCGAACCCGCCGAGGTGGCTGAGATGGCCGAGCTGGTGGCCCGGGCGCGCGACTTCGCGCTGGGTCCCGCGCCGGCCGCCGACGCGCTGGCCGCCCGGGCGGCCGGGCTGCTGGCGGTGCGGGTCCGCGACCGGCTCGGCGACTACGGCACCGCCGGCCTGCTCGGCGTGGACCGCGTCGGGGACCGGTGGACGGTGGACATCTTTTCCCTCTCCTGCCCGGTGCTCGGCAAGGACGTCGAGACGCGGGCGCTGCGCGAGGTGGCCCGGCGGGCGGCCGAGGCCGGCGTCGGCGAGGTGCTGGTCCGCTGGGCCGACACCGGGCGCAACGGCGCGGCGGTCGGGTTCCTCGCCACCCTGGACGCGGCGACGCCCGACCCGGCGGTCCGGGTCCGGGCGGTCCGGGCCGGCTCACCCGACGACCCCGTGCCGTCCACCCCGGGCGGGTCGACCGTGGGAGCGTCCTGGTGACCGCGCCACCGGTCGCCGTGGGGGTGGCCGCGCTGGCCCACGTCCTGGGCGAGCCGGTCGACGTGGCGACCGCCGCGCCGGCGTACACCAGGGAGCTGGACCGGGTCCGCGCCTGGGAGTACCGCACCTTCCACCGGTCCGGCGACGGTGTCGGCGTCACCGACCTGGCGGTGGTGGCCGGCGGCACCGCGCTGGACCGGGCGGGACTGTCCGCCGCCGACGTGGACCTGGTGGTGCTGGCCGTCCCCGACCTGACCGAGTACCTGTACTGGGACGCGGCGGCGCACACCCAGGCCCGGCTGGGCGCGCACCGGGCCGAGGCGGTGCTGCTCAACCAGGCGTGCGGGGGCGGGGTGGCCGCGTTCGACACGGTCGCCGGCCGGTTCGCCACCCATCCGGCGTACCGGACCGCGCTGTTGATCGGCGCCAACCGGGTCTGCGAGCCGTACTGGAACCGGATGGAGATCAACACCAGCGTCTTCTCCGACGGGGCCGCGGCGGTCGTGCTGGTCCGCGACCACGACCGGTGCCGCTGGCTGGCCACCGAAACCATCTCCGACGGCCGGTACGCCGGCTTCATGCGGATGCCGGTGGGCGGCGCCGCCGAGCCGTTCACCGCCGCCGGCGGCACCCCCCGGGTCGGCGACCCGGCCGAACGGCTCAACGAGTTCTTCGCCGGCGACGTGCGGCAGATGTTCCGCTTCGTCGCCACCATCCGGGAACGCAACCGGGGGGTGGTCGAGGCGGCCTGCGCGCGGGCCGGGGTCGACCTGGCCGAGGTACGCCGGTTCGTGCACTTCCACGACAACGCCCGGCAGTTCGCCGAACTGGCCAAGGACCTCGGCGTCGACCTGGACCGGACCAACGTCGAGCTGGCCCTGGACCACGGCCACGTCGGCTGCGCCGACCAGCTCATCGGGCTGGAGCACCACCTGGACCACGGAGAGCTGACCGACGGCGACCTGGTCGCCCTGACCAGCACCGGCAGCGGCATGCACTGGGTCTGCACTCTGCTGAGGGTCTGAGCACCGGCGCGAGTCCGGCCGGGAACCCGGGCGGGCGGCGCGCCCGGACCGGCCCGAGCGACGACGACCCGCCCGACGGGAGAAGGAAGGAAACCTGATGAGAGTCGAGGAGCTGCTGTTCCGGATCCGCGGGCTACGCGGCCCGGACACGGTGCCGGACCCGACCGTGGCACCCGCGCTGGTGCACCTGGACGGCGCCCCGCCCGCCACCGTCGCCACGGCCGGCCGGCTGCTCGCCGGGGTGCCCGCGGACCGCCTGGCCTCCGAGGAGTTCCCGCTGCGCCCGCTGCGGGTGGCGGTCACCGGCACGTTCACCCCCGGCACCGTGGAGCCGCTGCTGCGGGTGGCGCTGCTGCGGGCCGGCATCACCCCGGAGATCCACGTCTCCGGCTTCGACCAACTGGTGCTCGACCTCAGCGATCCCCGCTCCGAGCTGGCCGAGTTCCGCCCCGACGTGACGCTCTGCCTGCTGCACGACGGCTGGTTCCTGCCGGCCGAGTGGGACCCCGGCGACCTGCCCGGGCTCGGCCACGCCCTCACCGACCGGGCCGAGGTGCTGGCCGCGGCGGTCCGCGGCTTCACCGCCGAGCAGGACGGCGCCGTGCTGCTGCACACCGTGCCGCTCTCCCCGCTGGAACACCGCACCGTGATCAGCTTCCGGGGCCGGGCCGAGCTGGGCCGCGCCTGGCGGCAGCTGAACGGCCGGCTGCTGGAGCTGGGCGGGCGGGACGGGGCGTACACGATGGACCTGGAGGCGCTGCTGGTCGACCACGACGGGCCGGTCCGAGACGAACGCCTCTACCGCTTCGCCAGCATGGCCTGGACGCCCACCGTGGAGCGCCGGTACGCCGCCGAGGCGGCCACCTTCTGCCTGGCGGTGCTCGGCCGCACCGCGAAGGTGTTGGCGCTGGACCTGGACAACACGTTATGGGCGGGAGTGCTCGGCGACGACGGGCTGGCCGGCATCCAGCTCGGCACCGACTACCCGGGCAACTGTCACCGGGACGTCCAACGGCGGGCCCTCGCCCTGCGCCGGCAGGGCGTCCTGCTCACCGTGTGCAGCAAGAACGACCCGGACGTGGTCGCCGAGGCGTTCGACCGGCACCCGGACCTGCTGCTGCGCGCGGACGACTTCGTCGCGCAGGCGGTCAACTGGGGACGCAAGGACGACAACCTGCGCCAGCTCGCCGAGACGCTCAACCTCGGGCTGGACGCGGTGGTCTTCGCCGACGACAGCGCCTTCGAATGCGAGCTGGTCCGCCGGGAACTGCCCGCCGTCCGGGTGGTGGAGCTGGCCGGCGACCCGGCGGGCTTCTCCGGCCGGCTGCTCGCCGAGGGGCACTTCACGGTGCTGGCCACCGGGGCCACCGACCGGGACCGCACGGAGCTGTACCGGGCCCGGGCCGACCGGGAAGGCTTCGCCGCCACCTTTCGCTCCGCTGAGGACTACCTGCACGAGCTGACGCTGCGGGTCGGCGTCCGGCCGGTGGACGAGCTGAGCCTGCCCCGGCTGGCCCAACTCGGGCTGCGCACCAACCAGTTCACCATGACCGACCGGGCGCACACCGAGGCGCAGACCCGGCAGCGCGCCGCCTCTCCCGACCACCTGGTGCTCACCGTCGAGGTGGCGGACCGGTTCGGCACTGAGGGGCTGGTCGGCGGCGTCTGGCTGGACCGGGCCGCCCCGGACCACTGGGTGGTGGAGAACTTCGTGCTGAGCTGCCGGGTCTTCTCTCGGGGCATCGAACACGCGGTGCTGCACCGGGTCGTCGAGCTGGCCCGGGCGGCGGGAGCGCACCGGCTGGAGGCGTTGTTCCGGCCCACCGCCCGCAACAAGCCAGGCGGGGCCTGCTGGCCGGCCGCCGGTTTCACCGTCGGGTCCACGTACGAAGGCACCACCCGCCACGTGCTGCCGCTCGACCCGCCGCCCCGGCTGCTGCCGGCGTGGATCGTCCTCGAGGAGGAGGGAGGCGTCCGTGCCTGAGGTGTTCACCACCGTCGCGGACCTCATCGAGCAGGTCGCGGACGTCCCGGCGGCGCGGATCGCGCCGGACGTCCGATTCGAGACGCTGGCCAACTGGACCAGCCTGGAGGCGTTGCGGCTGCTGGCCGCGCTGGAGGACGACCTCGGCGTCCGGCTGGACCTGCGCGCGTACCTGGCGGTCGGCCAGGTGGGCGAGCTGGTCGACCTGGTCGCCGCGGAGCTGGCTCGGGAGGCGTCGTGACCGCCACCCGGACCGAGGCGCCGCCGACCGGGCCGACCCGGCTCACCGACGCCGACCTGGACCTGCTGCTGCTCATCCGGCACTTCGAACTGGCCCTGCTGGACATGTTCGGCCGGGGCGAGCTGCACGGCACCACGCACACCTGCCTCGGGCAGGAGTACGTGCCGGTGGCGCTGCGCCCCCTGCTCGACGACGGCGACCACGTGTTCAGCAACCACCGCGGGCACGGGCACTACCTGGCCCGGTTCGCCGACCCGCACGGCCTGCTCGCGGAGGTGATGGGGCGGCAGGGCGCGGTCTGCCACGGCGTCGGCGGCAGCCAGCACATCCTGCGTGACCGCTACCTCTCCACCGGGGTGCAGGGCGAGAGCGCGCCGGTGGCCGCCGGGGTGGCGCTGCACCTGAAGCGGGCCGAGCCGGGCCGGCTGGCGCTGGTCTACGTCGGCGACGGCACCTGGGGCGAGGGTGCGGTCTACGAGGCGCTGAACATGGCGGCGCTCTGGGAGCTGCCGCTGGTGCTGGTGGTGGAGAACAACGGGATCGCCCAGTCCACCCCGACAGGGGTCCAGCTCGCCGGCAGCATCGGCGGCCGGGCCCGGGCGTTCGGGGTGGACCACCTGCTGGTCACCTCCACCGACACCAACACCGTCCGGGCCGAGCTGGCGCCGGTGCTGCGCCGGGTCCGGGATCGCTCCGCGCCGCAGATGGTGGAGTTGCTGACCCACCGGGTCGGCCCGCACAGCAAGGGCGACGACAGCCGCCGCCCGGAGGAGATCGGGCAAGCCCGAGCGCACGACTGGTACGGCCGCTACGCGGCGGCCTTCCCGGAGCAGTTCAGCGAGCACGACGAGCGGCAGCGCCGGTACGTGGCGGACGTGGTCCGGGAGGTCTCCGGCCGGCCGGCGAGCCGCTGGGATGGGGTTGACCGTGGCTGAGCGGGTGGTGGAGAACCTCAACCAGGCGCTGCACGCGCTGATGGCCGACGATCCGGGGCTGCACCTGCTCGGCGAGGACCTGGTCGACCCGTACGGCGGGGCGTTCAAGGTGACCCGGGGGCTCTCCGGGCGCTGGCCGGACCGGGTGCTGTCCACGCCGCTGAGCGAGGGCGGCATCGTCGGGGTGGCCGGCGGGCTCGCCCTGGCCGGGCAGAGCGCCATCGTCGAGATCATGTTCAGCGACTTCGTGGCGCTGGCCTTCGACCAGATCCTCAACTTCGCCAGCAAGTCCACCGCCATGTACGGCCGGCCGGTGCCGATGCGGCTGGTGGTCCGCTGCCCGACGGGCGGCAACCGGGGGTACGGCCCGACGCACAGCCAGAGCCCGCAGAAGCACTTCGTCGGCATCCCCGGCCTGACCCTGCACGAGGTGTCGCCGTTCCACGACAACCACGCGGTGCTTGCCCGGATGCTCGCCTCCGGCCGGCCCGGGCTGCTCTTCGAGGACAAGGTCCTCTACACCAACCGGATGTACGCCGACGGCGTGGTGGACGAATTGTTCCGCTACGACTACCTGGGCCCGGACGCCGGCACCGCCCGGATCTGGGTGGACGACCCGGAGCAGTGCGACTGCGTGCTGGTCGTCCCAGGCGGGCTGGCCGGCCGGGCCGTCCGGGTGGCCCGGGAGCTGCTGCTGCGCGACGACATCGTCTGCCAGGTGCTGGTGCCGTCCCGACTCTGGCCGCTCGACGTGGACGCGCTGCTGCCGAGCCTGGCCCGCGCCGGCCGGGTGGTGGTGGCCGAGGAGAGCACCGCCGGCGGCACCTGGGGGGCGGAACTGGCCCAGGCCGTGCACAGCCGACTCTGGGGAACCCTGCGGGTGCCGGTGCGGCTGGTGCACTCCGCCGACAGCGTGATCCCCACCGCCGCCCACCTCGAACGCACCGTGCTGGTGCAGGACACCGACATCCACCGGGCCGTTAAGGAGGTCGCCAGCGGTGATTGACCTGGTCGTTCCCAAACTCAACAACAACGACACGTCGTACGTGCTCACCGACTGGCTGGCCGAGGACGGCGAGCAGGTCGGCTCCGGCGACCCGATCGCCGTTCTGGAAACCTCCAAGGCGGCCGAGGAGCTGCTCAGCGAGGGCACCGGCGTGCTGCACCGGCTCACCACGGTCAACCAGGAGTGCCGGTGTGGGGACGTGATCGGCTACGTCTTCGCCAGCGAGGACGCCCGGCAGCGGTTCCTCACCGAGCACGCTCAGGCCAACGGCGGCCCGGCCGGCGGCGGCCGGGCGGACGGAGCCGGCGACGGCGTCGGGCCGGTGCTGACGGACTCGGCCCGGGAGCTGGCCGACGCGCACGGGATCAGCGACGCCGAGCTGCGTGACCTCGGGCGGGCGGTGGTGCGTCGTACCGACGTGGAACGCCTGCTGGCGAACCGGCAGGCGGCCCTGGCGACCAGCCCGGCCCCGACGGAGCCGGTGGTGGTGACCGCCGCCGCCAGCGACGGCGGCGCCGCGCCCGACGACGCCCGGCCGGTGCACCCGCTCTCCCGGGCGCAGCGGGCGGTGGCCGCAGTGGTCACCGAGTCGCACCGCGAGGTGCCGGCGGCGCTGGCCGTGGTGAAGGTCCGCGCGGACGCCGCCCTGACCGTGGCCCGGCAGCTCACCCGCGCCACCCGCACCCTGGTCGGCCTGCCCGAACTGCTGGTCAAGGCGATCGGCGGGTTGCGCGCCGAGCACCCGTTGCTCTTCGCCACCCCCGGCGACGGCACCAGCGTACGGCTGGCCGAGGCGGCGCACGTCGGAATCACCATCGACGTCGGCACCGGCCTGTTCGTCCCCGTGGTCCGCGACGTCGAGGAGCTGACCTGCGCGGAGATCGCCGAGACGCTGATGGACTTCCGCACCCGGGCCGGCGGCGACGGCTTCCGCGCCGGTGAGCTGGCCGGCGGCACCATCGTCGTCTCGCTGCACACCGACCCGGACGTGGTGCTCGCCGGCCCGATCGTCTTCCCCGGCCAGACCTGCGTGGTGGCGATCGGCGGCACCCAGGACGAGCTGGCCCTGGACGGAACGGGCTCGGTGGTGGTGCGCCGGTTCGTGAACATCAGCGCCGTCTACGACCACCGGGTGGTCAACGGGCGGGACGCGGTCGCCTTCCTCCAAGCGGTGAAGTCGGCCCTGGAAGCGCCGGACCGGCTCGCCGAGGAGTGAGGTGGTGGGGCGCCGGCGGTCCGCCGCCGGCGCCCGGGCAGCGGATGGTCGTCCGGCCGGGTGGCAGCGAAATCGCCGCCGATCGGTCAGTTGAGACGCCGGGCCCGCGATGTCCGCAGCTGCGGTGGGCGGACATCGCGGGCCCGCGGTGACGGGATGCCACGCATGACTCTGCCGGAATCGGCGGTCAGCCCACCCGGGCCGCCTCGGCGGCCAGGTGGGCGCGGACGCTGCGCGGGCGCATGTCGGTCCAGGTGCGCTCGACGAAGTCCAGGCACTCCTGCCGGCCACCGGCGCAGCCGGCGTCCCGCCACCCGGCCGGGAGCTCCTTGTCCCGGGGCCAGAGCGCGTACTGCTCCTCGTCGTTGACCAGGACGCGGTGCTCGCCGTCGTACTCGTCAGCCATCGCCATTCCTCTCCTCGTGTCGGGCCAGCGCAAGCTCGCGGGCCAGGCTTTCCGCGGACATCCCCCGGATCTCCTCGAGCAGGTCGGGCAGCAGATCGTCCGGGGCCGGGCCGGCGGCCGGGGGTACGTCGTCGGCCGGCTGCCGGGGCGCCGGGACCGGCCGGTCCAGCGCGGCCACGGCACGGGCCAGCGCGGCGAGCGTCGGCGACTCGAAGATCGCCCCCGGGGGCAGGTCGACGCCGACCGCGTCCCGGATCCGGGCGACCACCCGGGTGCCGAGCAGCGAGTGCCCGCCCAGCTCGAAGAAGTCGTCCTGCGGGCCGATGTCGTCCACTCCCAGCAGCTCCACCCAGATGCGCCGCACCACCTCGTACGGTCCGTCCAGGGTGGTCGGCCCCGTCGGGGACGCGGCGGCGACCGGCTCGGCCGGCGGGTCGACGTCGTCGACGGCGGGCAGCGGGTCGCGCCGGAACGGCTCCACCCAGTGCCGGCGCCGGTCGAACGGGTAGGTGGGCAACGGCACCCGCCGGCGCGGGCCGTTCCGCCATGGCAGCGGCACCCCGGCGAGCCAGAGCCGGCCGAGCGCCTCGGTGAGCGCGACCTTCTCCCCGGCCAGGGAGCGGTCGGCGGGCAGCGTGGTCACCACGGCGACCTGGCGGGCCGCCTCGTGCTGCCGGGCCAGGGTGGCCAGGGTCCGGCCGGGGCCGACCTCCAGCAGGGCGTGCCGCTGCCGCAGCAGCAGTTCCGCGCCGGCGCTGAACCGCACCGGTCGGCTGAGCTGCCGCACCCAGTACTGCGGGTCGGTGGCCTCGTCGTCGGTGAGCCAGCCGCCGGTCACGTTGGAGATCACCGGCAGGGTCGGCGGGCGCAGCGGCACGTCCCGCAGGTGGGCGGCGAAGCCGGGCAGCGCCGGGTCCATCATCACCGAGTGGAAGGCGTGCGAGGTGCGCAGCTCCCGGCAGGCCACCCCGCGCCCGCGCAGCGCTTCGGCGAGCGCGGCGACCGCGGCGTACTCCCCGGAGACGGTGGTCAGCCGGGGAGCGTTGCTGGCCGCCACCGACACCCCGGCCGGCAGCACCGGCTCCACCTCGTCGGCCGGCAGGTCCACCGAGAGCATCGCGCCGGGCGGCTGCGCCTGCATCAGCCGGCCGCGTACGGCGACAGTGGCGAGCGCGTCCGGCAGGGTGAAGACCCCGGCCAGGCAGGCCGCGACGTACTCGCCCAGGCTGTGCCCGGCCAGCGCGGCCGGCCGGACGCCGCGGTGGCGCAGCAGTTCGGCGAGGGCGTACTCGACGGCGAAGAGCGCCGGCTGGGTCAGCCAGGTCTCGTCCAGCGCGGGCGCCGGGGCGACCGCGTCGCCGGCCGGGTAGAGCAGCGCGCGCAGGTCCAGGTCCAGGTGCGGGCGGAGCAAATCGGCGCAGCGGTCGAAGACCTCCCGGTAGACCGGCTCGCTCCGGTACAGGGCGCGCCCCATGCCCGGGTACTGGGCGCCCTGGCCGGGGAAGAGCAGCGCGACGCCGGCCGGGCCGGCGGCGACGCCGGTGCGGACCAGCCGCGAGTCCGGGTCGGCGAGTTGGGCGGCGGCGTCCTTGGCGCTGGTGGCGACCGCGACCAGCCGGTGCGGGAACTCCCGCCGGGCCGCCCGCAGGGTGTACGCCACGTCGGCGAGCGGCAGGTCCGGCCGTTCGGCCAGGTGCGCGGCGAGCCGGTCCCGGGCCCGGCCGAGCGCGTCGGCGTCCCGGGCGGAGAGGACCAGCAGCCAGGGTCGCTGGTCGGCGCCCTCACCTGGCGCCGGGGACTCGGTGTCCTCCACGGCGGCCGGGGCGGCGTCCCTCGGGGCGGCCTCCAGGATGACGTGGGCGTTGGTGCCGCCGATGCCGAAGGAGCTGACCGCCGCCCGGGGCGGGGTTTCCCGCTCCGGCCAGGGCAGCGGGGTGGTGTTGACGTGGAACGGGCCGCCCGCCAGCCCGGGGTGCGGCTCGGTGCAGTACGGGCTGGGCGGCAGCACCCGGTGGTGCAGCACCAACGCCGCCTTGATCAGCCCGGTCACCCCGGCGGCCACGTCCAGGTGGCCCAGGATCGACTTGATCGAGCCGATCGCGCACCGCCCGTCCCCGCCGGCGCCGCGGAACGCCTCGCCGAGCGCCCGCAGTTCGATCTGGTCGCCCAGTTCGGTGCCGGTGCCGTGCGCCTCCACGTAGCCGATGCTGGCCGGGTCCACCTCGGCCAGTTCCTGCGCGGCCCGGATCACCGCGACCTGGCCGTCCACCCCGGGGGCGGTGAAGCCGACCTTCACCCGGCCGTCGTTGTTGATCGCCGAGCCGCGGATCACCGCGTACACGGTGTCGCCGTCGCGGCGGGCGTCGGCCAGCCGGCGAAGCACCACCAGCGCCGCGCCATCGCCGCCGACGGTGCCGGTGGCGCGGGCGTCGAAGGGCCGGCAGTGCCCGTCCCGGGACATGATGCCCCCGACCTCGTGCCGGTAGCCGGTGCCGCCGGGCAGCCGCACGTGCGCCCCCCCGGCCAGCGCCACGTCGCACTCCCGGGCCAGCAGCGCCTGCGCCGCCAGGTGCACCGCGACCAGCGACGACGAGCAGGCGGTCTGCACCGCGACGGCCGGCCCGCGCAGGTCCAGGTGATACGCCACCCGGGTGGGCAGCGAGTCCTTGTCGTTGGCGAGCATCAGCTCGTACTCCGAGACCGAGCCGAGCCGCGGGTTGCCGAACAGGTGGTGCAGCAGGTACCCGCTGGCCGCGCAGGAGGCGTAGACGGCGACCAGCCGGTCCGGGTCGCCGTCGAGGTGGCCGGCGCGTTCCAGCGCCTCCCAGGCGCACTCGAGGAAGAGCCGTTGCTGCGGGTCGATCAGGCGGGCGTCGCGCGGGGAGTAGCCGAAGAAGGTGGCGTCGAAGCGGTCCACGTCCGGCAGTGTCCCGTGCGCGGGCACCAGGTCGGAGTGTCGCCGGTCCACCTCGGTCAGCCCGGCGGCGGCCAACTCCTCGTCCGAGAAGCGGGTGATGGTCTCCTGCCCGGCCAGCACCCGCCGCCACAGCTCGTCGACGTCGGCGGCCCCGGGAAAGTGGCCGGCCAGCCCGACGATGGCGATCTCAAGTCCGGTCTCCTGCGTGGTCACGGCCGTCCCTCCCCCACCGGCACCGGGCGGGTCCGGCGGGCCCGGTCGGCCAGTGCCTGTTTGCGTTCGTCCCGCCGCCGGCCGGCGGCGGTGTCCCCGGCCTGCGGGGACGACGGCTCGTCCGCCCCGGCCAGGAAGCGGGCCAGCAGGGCGACCGTCGGGTGCCGGAACAGCTCGACCGCCGGCACCGGCCGGTCGAGCCGGTCCACCAGCCGCTTCTGCACCTTGGCCAGCAGCAGCGAGGTGCCGCCCAGGTCGAAGAAGTTGTCGTGCGCGCCCACCTCGGTCAGCCCGAGCACCTCCCGCCAGGTGTCCGCGACGGCGCGTTCCAGCTCACCGTCCGGCGCCACGTACGCGCCGTCGAGGTCCGGCCGGGTGACGGCGGGGGCGGGCAGCCGGGCCTGGTCGAGCTTGCCGCTGGCGGTCAACGGCAGGTCCGGCACCACCACGAACGCCGCCGGCACCAGGTAGCGGGGCACCTGCCGGAGCAGTTCGCGGCGCAGCTCGTCCACCTTCAGCCCGTCGCCGACCAGGTAGCCGACCAGCCGCCGCCCGCCCGGGGGGTCGGTGCGGACGACAGCGGCGGCCCGGCGTACCCCGGGGCACTCCCGCAGCCGGGCCTCCACCTCGCCCAGCTCAATCCGGTAGCCGTTGATCTTCACCTGGTCGTCGCCCCGGCCGAGGAAGACGAGCTGCCCGTCGGCCCGGTACCGGACCAGGTCCCCGGTCCGGTACATCCGCTCCCCCGGGGTGGCGGCGAACGGGTCGGGCAGGAACCGCGCGGCGGTCAGCGCCGGGTCGCCCAGGTAGCCGCGGGCCACCCCGGAGCCGGCGACGAACAGCTCGCCGGGTACGCCGCGCGGCACCGGCCTCAGCGCGGAGTCCAGCACGTAGGCGCGCACCCCCGACAGCGGCCGGCCGATCGGCAGCTCCCCGTCGTCGACGGCCCGGACGGCGGCGGTGGCGGTGACCGTGGCCTCGGTCGGGCCGTACCCGTTGACCAGGACCCGGCCGCCCGACCAGGCGGCGGCGACGTCCGGTGCGCAGGGCTCCCCGCCGACGGTGAGCACCCGCAGCCGCGGCACAGCCGCAGGGTCGAGCGCGTCGAGCACCACCGGCGGCAGGTCGGCGACGGTGATCCGGTGCCGGGTCAGCGCAGCGGCGAGGTCGGGGCCGGGGGTGCGCTCGTCCGGGCCGAGCAGGCGCAGCTCCGCTCCCGCGGTGAGCGCGGTGACCAGGTCGGACAGCGAGACGTCGAAGCTGACCGAGTGGTACTGGAGCACCCGGTCGTCGGGGCGGACGCCGATCAGCCGGCGCTGCGCCTCGGCCAGGTTGCGCAGCCCCCGATGGGTGCCGACAACCCCCTTCGGGCGGCCGGTCGAGCCGGAGGTGTAGATCAGGTAGGCGGCGGCGTCCGGATGGCAGCCGGCCGGCGGATCGTCGGTGCCGGTCTCGTCCGGGTCGTCCAGCCGCAGCCGGGGCACGTCGGTTGCCGGCAGCGCCAGCTCGGTGCCGGCCCGGGTGACCACCAGGCCGGCGGCGGCGTCGATCAGCAGGTGGGCCAGCCGCGCCGCCGGTAACTGCGGGTCCAGCGGCAGGTAGACCCCGCCGGCCCGGAGCACGGCGAGGACGGCGACCGGCCAGTCCGGCCCGGTCGGCAGGCAGACCCCCACGGTGCTCTCGGCCCGCACCCCGCGCGCCCGCAGCCGCCGGGCCAGCCGGTCCGCCCGGGCGTCCAGCTCCCGGTAGGTCAGCCGCTGGTCCAGGTACGCCACGGCGACCGCGTCCGGGGTCTCGGCCGCCCAGCGGGCCACCAGCTCGGGCAGGGTGCGCCGGTCGGCCACCGGGGGTGCGGTGGAGCCCCACCGGTCCACCACCTCCCGGCCGTCGGCCGGGGAGAGCAGCGGCAGCCGGTCAACCGGGGTGTCCGGGGCGGCCAGCGCGGCGGTGAGCAGGGTGTCGAGCTGGTCGGCCAGCGCCCGGGCGGTCGCCGCGTCGAAGAGCCGGCTGCGGTACTCGATCCGCCCGTCGATCCGCCCGTCCCGGGGGATGACGGTCAGCGTCAGGTCGAACATGGACGTGCCGGTGTGGGTCTCCCCGCTGGCCAGCACGGTGAGGCCGGGCAGGGTGAGGCGGTCCTCCCAGCCGTCCTCCACCGCGAGCATCACCTGGGCGAGCGGGTGCCGGGCCCGGTCGCGCTCCGGCCGCAGCTCCTGGACCAGCGCGTCGAACGGCACCGGGTCGGTGAGCGCGGTCAGCGCACCGTCGCGGAGCTGGTCGAGCAGTTGGCCGAAGGTGCGGCCGGCCTCGATCCGGCTGCGCAGCACCAGCGTGTTGACGAAAAACCCGACGGCGGTCTCGCTGTCGATGGTCTGCCGGTTCGCCACCGGGGTGGCGACCAGCAGGTCCGGCTGCCGGCTGCGGCGGTGCAGCAGCGCCGCCCAACCCGCCGCGAAGATAATGTACGGGGTGGCGCCGGTGCGCCGGCCCGCCTCGGCCACCCGGTCGGCCAGCGCCGACGGCCAGGAGAACTCGATCTCGTGGCCGGCGTCCTCCAGCTCCGCTGGGCGGGGCCGGTCGGTGGGCAGGTCCAGCCCGGGCGGTGCGCCGGCCAGCGCGTCCCGCCACCAGCCCAGCCGGCGGGCCAGCTCGGCCGGGTCGAGCAGCCGGTCCTGGGCCAGCGCCGCCGGGACGTCCCGGGGCACCGGCGGCAGGGCCGGCTCGCGTCCCGCCTGGTACGCGGCGTACGCCGTCGACAGCTCGTCGAAGAGCAGCCCCATGCTCCAGCCGTCGCAGACCACGTGGTGCAGGGAGAGCAGCAACGACCAGTCGGCCGGCCCGGTGCGGCACAGGGTGGCCCGGACCAGCAGACCCCGGGCCAGGTCGAACGGGCGGCGGGCCTCGTCGGCGGCGTACCCGTCGATCCGCTCCCGCGGGACGTCCACCACGGTCAGCGGCAGCCCAGTCGGCGGCAGCAGCAGCTGGTGCGGTTCGCCGTCCAGCGGCACGAAGACCGTACGCAGCGCCTCGTGCCGGGCCACCACCAGGTCCAGCGCGGCGCGCAGCGCCCGCAGGTCCAGCTCGCCGCGCAGGTCCACCCGATACGGCACGTGGTAGGCCGGGCTCTCCTCACGGAGCTGGGCCAGCAGCAGCATCCACTGCTGGGCGGTGGTCAGCGGATACACCCCGTACCGGTCGCCGTCGGCGCGGACGGCTGCCAGGAACGCCGCCCGCCGCTGCGGCGGCAGGGCGTCGACCCGGCGCAGCAGTTCGGCCGGGTCCAGGGCGGCCCCGGCGGTCACCGGGCCCCCGCCCCGCGCTCGAGCTGGTCCAGCAGCCCGGCGAGGTCTGCCGGGGCCGGCCCGTCCAGCGGGTCGGCCGGCGCCACCGGCTGCTCCGCCGCTGGCACCGGCCGGCCGCTCGCGGCGGCGATCTGGTCGGCGGCGGCGGCCAGCGCGGCCACCGTGGGGTGGTCGAAGACCAGCCGCAGCGGCACCTCCACGCCGACGGCGGCGGAGAGCCGGGAGCGGACCCGGGTGGCCTTCAGCGACCGGCCGCCGAGGTCGAAGAAATCATCGTCGCGGCCGTGCACCGGCACGCCGAGCACGTCCTGCCAGATCCCGGCGACCACCCGCTCGGTCGGGGTGCGCGGGGCGGTGTCCGGAACGTCCGGCTCCGCCGCAGTGTCCGGCGGCGGCAGGGCGGTCGGGTCCACCTTGCCGTTGCGGTTGAGCGGCAGCTTCGGCAGCGGTACGAAGACCGCCGGCACCAGGTGGTCGGGGAGCAGTTCCCGGGCCCGGGCCCGGACCGCCTCGACGTCCACCCCCTCGTCGGGGACCACGTACGCCACCAGCCGGGCGTCGCCGGCGGCGTCCCGGTCGGCGCGTACCAGGGCGTCCCGCAGCAGCCCGCCGCCGCGCAGCACCTCGGTCACCTCGCCGGGCTCCACCCGGTAACCCCGGATCTTGACCTGCTGGTCGGCCCGGCCGACGAACTCGATCTGCCCGTCGGCGCGCTGCCGGACCAGGTCCCCGCTGCGGTAGAGGCGGCCACCGGGGCGCGGGCCGAACGGGTCCGGCACGAACCGCTCCGCGGTCGCCCCGGCCCGGCCGAGGTACCCGCGGGCCACCCCGTCCCCGCCGATGAACAGCTCCCCGAGCACCCCGGGCGGCATCGGCTGGAGGAGGTGGTCGAGTACGTAGACCCGGGTGTTGGCGACCGGGCCGCCGATCGGCACCACCGGGTCGTCGGCGGTCAGCTCCGCGCAGTCGTACGTGGTGGTGTAGGTGGTGCCCTCGGTCGGGCCGTACCCGTTGACCAGCCGGGTGTCCGGGCAGCCGGCCCGCAGCCGCTCCACCGCCACCCGGTCGGCCTGCTCGCCGCCGAAGGTCAGGTAGCGCAGCCCTGCCAGCGCGTCGGGGGCGTCCATGGCGAGCTGCCGGGCGACCGAGGTGGCCAGAAACATCATGGTCACGCCGTCGTCGCGCAGCCGGCCGCGCAGCCGCTCCGGCACGATCACCTCGTTGATGTCCAGGTCGGCGAGGCAGGCCCCGTTGAGCAGCACGCCCCACACCTCCAGGGTGGCGGCGTCGAAGGACATGGTCGCCGCCTGCCCCATCACGTCGCCGGGCCGGACGTCGATGAAGTCGGTGTCCCGGACCAGCCGGACGATGTTGCGGTGGCTCACCCCGGTGCCCTTGGGCCGGCCGGTGGAGCCGGAGGTGTACATCACGTAGGCGAGCTGGTCGGGGTGGACGGCCGCCGGCGCGGACGGAGCGGCCGACTGCTCCTGCGCCGGCAGCCGGTCGACGGCGACCCGGGTGGCCGGCCCGTCGGGGAGCCGGTCGGCCAGCGCGGCGGTGTGCAGGACGACCTGCGGGGCAGCGTCGGCGCACATCAGCGCGAGCCGCTCCCGGGGGTACCCCGGGTCCAGCGGCAGGTACGCCGCACCGACCCGGAGCGTGGCCAGGGCGGCCACCGTCCAGGTCTCGGTGTCGGTCAGGCAGAGGCCGACCAGGCTCTCCCCGCCCACCCCGAGCCCGCGCAGGTGGCGGGCCAGGCAGTCGGCCCGCCGGTCCAGTTCTCGGTAGGAAACAATGTGCCCGCCGTGCCGCAGCGCCGGGGCGTCCGGGGTCCGCTCGACCCACTGCGCGAACAGCTCCGGCACCGACCGGTCGCGCGGGTACCCGGTATCGGTGGCGTTCCACTCGGCGAGCACCCGGCGGTGGGTGGCGTCGTCCAGCACCGGCAGGTCGGACAGGCGGCTGTCGGGGCGTTCCCCGGCGCGGGCCAGCAGCACGGCCAGGCCGCCGGCGGTGAGCAGGTCGGGTGCGGTCGCCGTAGCGCCGTCTTCGGCGAGCCGGACGACGAGGGCGGCGCGGGCGCCGGCCGGGTCCGGGCCGACGGCGACGACCGGTCGCGGGCCGGGTACGGGCACCGGCAGCTCGGCGGCGTGCCGACGGGATGCGAGGATCGCGGTGGCAACCATTTCGCGCAGTTCCGTCCACGTGGGATTCTCGGGCAGCCGCACCGGGACGGGCAGCCAACCGACCGGCGCGTCCGGGCCGGCGGGGATCTCGGCAAGCAGGTCCCGCCGCCCGGTCCAGCGGTGCACCAGACCGAGCAGACCGGCCAGGACGCCGATCAACGGGTCGACCGGACCGGCCGGCACGGCCACCGCGGCGGGCGGGTCACCGTCTGGGGCCGGCGGGCCGGGCAGCTCGGGCGACTCCGGCAGCGCGGCGAGCTGCCGTTGCCAGTGAGCGCCGAGGTGAGGGTCGACCGGTCGTTCGGTCATCGGGTCTCATCTCCGATCGGCGGGTGAGGAGGCGATGACCGGGATTCTGGAACCGGGGGGTGCCGGTAGCTTGTACGACCGCTGCGGGTGCCGTGCCGACTGTCTGAGGGAATCCTGAGCGCAGTCATATGCCAATAGCGCATAGCCGTCAGTAAGTTCAACGTCTCTTTTGGTTATGGCGATGTCGCTCGATGGGAGCAATGATTCGAGCGGGGGGGAAGTGCACCACGCGACGACTCAGCGTCGCTCGACTACCCCGCCTGCCTGATCCTCCACGAGAGACCCAGGAGCGGTGGATGTCCGCACACCATGCCCACGAAGCCTGGCGTCCGTCGACGCGGGCGCCGAGCGGAAGGAGCGTCGACCCGTCGTCCGACGGGACGTCGGCGGCTGATCTCGGGCCGGCGCTGCGCCGACTCGCCGACGCCGGCGACCGGAAGGCCGGCCACCTGTGGCTGGTAGCACAGCCCGACCTGTTCGCCGCCCCCGGCGGCGACCCGGCCGCCGAGGCGTGGCGCGACGCACTCCGCCACCACCTGGCCAAGGAGTACGCGGCGGCCCAGGCCCGGCTCGTGCCGGTCCCGGCCGGCACCGCCGGCCCGCACGCGGTCCAGGTGCACTGCTTCGCCGCCGTCCACCACCTGCTCGACGGCGACCTGGAGCAGGCGGCGGCCAGCACCGAGGAGGCGGTCCGGCTCGCCGGCGACTGCCTGAGCGCCACCGCCGCGCAGGCCACCGTGCGATTCTCCGCACTGCTGGCCGCCGCGCGTGGGGACGAGACCGTCGGCCGGGCCCGCCCCGAACTCACCGGCGACCTGGACCAGGCCGACGCTGGGCTGTTCCGCCTGATGATCCACCTCGACCTCGCCGACCACGCGCTGACCTCCGGCGGCAACGGCGACGCGCTGCGGCATGCCGAAGCGGCGATCCGGCTGACCGAGGTCGCCGGGCTCACCGGCTACGAGCCGTACGCGCTGAGCCTGGGCGCCGCGACGAAGTGCCAGCTCGGCCGGCTGGAGGAGGCGCTCGCCGACGGGGCCGCCGCGCGGCGGCTGCGGGAGCTGGCCGGGATCGGCCACGACGAGGCGTACTGCCTGGCGACCCTGGGCATGGTGCACCGCCGGCGGCGGGAGACGCGCCAGGCCCGGCAGTCGCTGGAGGCAGCACTCGCCGCGCTCGACGCCGACGCCGGCCCGCTCGCGCTGCGGGTCTGGATCCTCGCCGAACTGGCCCGGGTACGCGCCGCCGACGACCTGACCGCCGCCGAGGCGTACGCCGAACGCGCGGTGGCCGTCGCCGGCGACCCGCACCGGCCGTACGCGCTGCTGGCCCGCGGCTGGGTGGCGCTGCTGCGCGGCGACACCACCCGGGCCCACCACGACGCCGCCGAGGCCCGCACCGGCGCGACCGTCGGCCGGCGGCGCGCCACCCTGATCCAGGCGCTCCAGCTGATCGTGCTGGCCGCGCCGGACCCACGGGCCGCAGCCGGGCTGCTCGACGACGCCGCCGCGCTGTCCCGCGAGACCGGCGACCGGGCCGAGGAGGCCGCCGTCCGACTGATCGCCGCTCGGCTGCGCGGCCGGCCGGCCCGGCGCGGCGCGGAGGGCGCCGAGCAGCAACTGCGCCGCTGCGGGGTACGCCTCGACGTCGGCGTCGCCGACGGGCTCACCGCGATGACCCTGCGGGTCCCGGCGGTTGTCATCCACACCCTCGGCGACTTCCGCGTGTTCCGCGCCGGCGCCCTCGTCCCGTACGGCGAGTGGCAGTCCAAGAAGGCCCGTGACCTGCTGAAGATCCTGGTGGCACAGCGCGGGCGGGCCGTTCCTCGGATCCGGCTGATGGAGCTGCTCTGGCCCGACGAGTCCCCCTCGCGCACCGCCAACCGGCTCTCCGTGCTGCTCTCCACCCTGCGCCGGGTGCTCGGCACCGGGCGGCACGGGGAGGCCGGCGCGGTGCTCGCCGACCGGGGCTCGGTGGCGATCGACCTGGACGTGGTCGACGTGGACGTGGAGGCGTTCCTCACCGCCGCCGAGGAGGCCCAGGCGGCGCAACGGGCCGGGCAGCCGGACGCGGCCCGGCTGCTGGCCCGGGCGGACGAACTCTACGGCGGCGACTTCCTCGCCGACGACCCGTACGAGGACTGGGCGCAGCCGCTGCGCGACGAGGCGCAGGCGGCGCACACCAGCGTGCTGCGCGCTCTGGCCCAGCACGCCCCGGACACCGACCAGAAGCTCGTCTACCTGATGCGGCTGGTGCACCGCGACCCGTACGACGAGGACACCCATCTGGAACTGGTCCAGGTGCTCCAGGCGGCCGGCCGGCACGGGGAGGCGCAGCGCCGCTACCGCGCCTACGTCGACCGGATGCGGGAACTGGGCATCCGGCCCAGCGGGGGGCTGCTGCCGGGCAACTCCGGCGGCGGGCGGGACCGGACGATGGACGCCCAGCCGGGTGCCACCGCGCTGCCCCGGTACTGGTCGGCCGGGGTCGCCGCGAACCGCTGGCCGAGCGGGATCCCGTCGCCCCGGGCGGCGGCGGACCGACGCTCCCTCATCGGCCGCCCCGCCTGAGCAGGCCGGGCACCGCCCTCAGGCGTCCCGCCCGCCGCCCACGGCGCTGGTCGGCGGGGCGGCCGGGTAGGCCCGGGTCTCCGCGGCCCGCACCGGCCAGACCCTCGGGCATCGCGGTCAAGGTCATCAACCACTACGGCGACGAGGTTCTGAAGGTCTACGACGTGTGATGAGGCGTGGGAAGTGGTGCCGGAATTGACAACCGGGCCGCTTTCGGTCGCGCCGCCTCCGCTCGATCCAGAAGGCCCAACACGAGGCCGAGTTCGATACCGCGCCTCAAGCCGAACTCACGCGGCTACGCGTCCTGCAGTCCCGGTTGCCCGAACTGCTCGTCGGCGCGTTCCGTGACGCGACCGCCGATCTCGGGGCGACCATCGACAAGTTGGAAGCGGCCGGATACCTGGCGCACGAGACCGCGCAGCTGCTTCACGTGGCGCTGACCCGCGCCGGCAACGCCGGACCGGCCATCGGCGATGGCGCACCGGGCATCACAAGTAGCCGATGTGAGTGCGTCGTCGAGGCAGCGTGCTGCTTGAGTCCCACGGATCACCTTCGGCAACTACACGAGGCGAGGCTTGATCACAGTCCGAGGAGAGCGCGGGCGCTGAACACCAGATCCTCCGCTTGCGCGGAGGTCCCGAATCGAACCGTCAGGGGCACGTCGATGAACTCGGTCGCACCGTTCGTCGCGTCGGTGATGTCGCCGGAGTGCACCATGCCGTCGTGGTGGTAGTTCGTCCAGGACACCTGACCCGCGGCGTGGAACTCGTCATCGAGCAGCAACACCGACAGGTCGTAGTCGGTGCGAAGATTGGCCTGGCGCCAGTACGTGAAGAAGCGCAGCAGCTCACCGGATACCGACGCCCGCGAGCCCCTCGGCAGCACCGCGAATCCGCCTTCAGCCGCCTTGCCGGACAGCGGCAGTGCGACGTCGAGCACCTCCGGGTCCACCACCAGCGGTCGCTGCGACTCCGGCAGCCGGGCGCTGATTTCCGCGTCGAGCAGCGACGACAGCTCGGCCACCAGCCCGGCGGGCAGCGGTGGCCGCTCGTCGGGACCGACCCACGCGTTGCGTGAGCGGCTCGCGTACATCCGGGCGGACGCGGGCGTCAGCCGGTTGTCGACATGCTCCCGCAGCGAGAGGAGCACACGGCCCGACGCCGAGCCGAGCGCCCCGGTGACTGCTTGGACCACAACGGTCCGCTCCGACGCCGACGCCGACGCCCGCCGCAGCAGCCGGTCCGCGGAGCGCAGAAGCAGACCCGGCGCAGCCGACAGCACCGACGCGGCCGGGCCAATGGCTCCGGCGCGGATCGCCGCCTCCGCACGGCCGGCGAGGTTGCGTACCCGGCGCTCGCCACGCGCGACCGCGAACACCTCCTGCGCGTACGGCCACTCGTCGTACTCGTGCGGGTGCAGCCGCTCCCCGAGCCGCTTCCACCGTTCCGCGTAGCGCACGACGTCACCGAGCTTGTCCGGGCTCGCGCCGACGACCTCGTTCAGCGCGGCCAGCAGGATCCGCCGCTCCCGGCGCCGGAAGGCACGAAATCGCGTGGGTGTCACGAGCGAGACGTCCCCACCGGAGACCTGGCAGGCAAGGCGCAGCACGTCGGTCGTCGTGTCCACGGCGATCAGCGGCCGCCCGAGGACCAGCCGGATCCCATTGAGCACGGCACGGTTTTCCCGCACCGGGATCTCGGCCGGCTGCACGCCGTCCACGCAGGCGACCGCGAGCTCGCTGAGGATCGCGAGGTCCGCCCTCGCCGTGTGGCGTCGAGCTCCCAGCCAGGGCCAGATAGAGCCGCGCCGCCTCCACGTCGGCAGCGTCGCCGAGACGCAGCAAGGTCACCCGGTCACCAGCCGCGGTGATCAGCTGGTCGTGCGCGGCCAACAGCTCGGCGTAAGCGTGCTGGTAGGCGCATAGGCCGGCAGGTCGAGCACATTCACCCCACTCGAGACGACCGCGTCCCGCAGCTGCGCGTCGGTCGCCGTGCCGCCGCCGGTGAGCACGGCCGCCCGCAGCCGCTCCACCCAGAACTCGACGGTGTCCGGCACATCGTCCGGGAAGCCGATGAAATAGGCGTTGTGCTGAACATGGTCGCCGATCAGCTCGCGCACCGCGGACACGACCGTGGCGGCGAGATCCAACGCAGGCCCGGGGGCCAGGGTACCGACGTGTTCCAGCAAAGCCCGCGACGCCGAGAACCCGACATCGAGCAGCGCCGCATCCAGTTGCCGGGCCACCGACGTGCCGTCACCAACCGCGCCAGTACTCGCCGGCACGCGCAGTGTCTTCTGGATAATCAGCTTCTCGAGCACGCGGTCCTCCTTCCGCTGGTGGTGACCCTCGAAACAGCTAACCGGACGCCAACCGGGAGTCGACTCCGGCAGTTGCCGGCTTGCAGCCCCGGCGCAGTGGGTCGCCGGGGATTCAAACCCCGAACCCTTCGGTCCAACCAGGAGAAGGAAGCACTGCCATAACCGCGCAGGCGGAGAGCGGACGCGCTACTCAGCCGAATGCTCTGTCCAGTTGAGCTAGCGACCCAGATGTCGATCATGCGACAGGCCGAGTCGGCAAGGCTACCGGGTTTCGGCGTCGCTGCCGCGATACGTACGATGTCCCTGCCGAGATCGCTGACGTCGAGGAGTTCCACCAGGCCGGCGGGGTCTGGCTGAGCACCCCGACGCCCAGTGTGCCTGGTCTGGAACCCGCCGAGGTGAGCATCCCCGGCATCTCGATCGGCGCACGCTCATGCCGCCGACGATGCGGTCGTGCCGAGTACAGGATGTGGAGGGGATCCCGGGTCAGGGCGCACGACGCCCGAAGGCCCGCTCTGGTGCTCGACACGAACGACGCTACGGCGGAAGATGCGATCCATCCCTTAGAGGACATCTCGTTCAGGTACGTGATGGTGTGTTTGTTTCGGGTTGGTGGTCGCGTCAGGATGGCGCCCGTTTACGACTGGAACGTTGGCAGCTGAGCTAGTCGACATGCCGGGGCGACTACAGCTGAGCCGCCAACGATCACGGGCTGGAGGGAAGCGATTGCGGCACGGCGGCGCCGCGGGCGACCAGCAGGGCACCAACCAGCGTGTATCAGACCAGACCTGAATGAGATGCCCTCAAAGAAGGAGCGCCCAACCATGATCCTCCCGAAGGTTCGGGACCCTCGCTTCATCACGCTTCGTCGCGGTGGGACCCTTACTGATTCGGATCATCATCTCCTCGCTCTTTGGGCGGCGTCGTGCGCGGAGCACGTCCTTCACCTGTTCGAGTCGGTTCAGCCTGAGGACCCACGACCACGTGAAGCGATCGAGCACGCACGCGCCTGGGTGCGTGGTGAGGTCAAGATGATGCAGGCTCGCGCGGCGGGCGGCCATGCGATGGGCGCGGCTAGAGACCTGCGTGGGGCAGCACGGCATGCCGCGTACGCTGCTGGCCAAGCGGGGGTCGTCGCACACGTCGCCGCACACGAACTCGGCGCGGCCGCCTATGCGATCAAGGCCGCACGTGCTGCCGCGCCGGAAGGCGAGAGCGATGCCGCAGGGCAACTCGAGTGCCGATGGCAGCGTGACCAACTCCCGCCGGCGATTCGCGAGCTCGTGCTCGACGACCAGCGGTTGCGCAACGACATCTGCTGGTCGGTGTTCGACTGCTGAACAGGGCGTGGGGGCTGCGAGCCCACCCCAGCGCTCATGCGAATCTGCCGCGAAGCGCTCGTCACGCGAGGTAACCCCGTCACGGGTGTATGCATCCGGACGCAGCCGAATTGAGCGTGTAGAGCCGTGCTCATCGGCCAAGTCTCACGGCGCCGGGCGGCGCTCCAACCCGCGTCAGGCGATTCGCTCTGCACCGTATCCGTGGCGCATCCGGAACTTCATCGGCTCGGTCGGCTGCGGCCACCAGAGGCAGACGCGCGTTCAACAGCAACCGGTAGCGCACCCCGTCGACACGCGCCTGGAGGCGATAGTGGTTGCGCCCTACCGTCGGCGGCTCCACCGGCCCGACAACAAGACCGCCGGTCTTCCTCGCCAGTTGGTGCACGACCACAAGCCAGACGGACGCAACAGCAGGGTCAACGCAAGCTGCTGCGACACCAGCGACAAGCAGCTGCTACGCCCGCTCTCCGGCGAGATCGTCGATGAGCCAACGAAGCGCGGAGACCGCGTTCGAGTAGCGAGGATAGCGAGGATTCTGGTTCGACTTGGGCGATCGTGCCGAGATGAGCGCGGTTCACGGACGCCGGCGCAGCTGAGTCGGCCGCCGCGCGGTCATCAGGCGTCGCTCGCTTGGCGAGGAACTCGGAGAGCAGTTGGGCCTGATCAACGAATATTCGCAGGCAGCGTAGCCGAACCGCATCTACGAGCCCGACAGGATCGGCAGCACGCCATGCGACCGTCTCCGACGTTCACGCCTGCCACGAGATCGATTCGAACCCGACCGCTACAGGCCACGTTGTATGAAGGCACGGAGTGAGTTGCACTCCGCAATCACAGCCCACTTGGAGGCCCCGTGCGGCGCCTTAGCGTCCTCGCCACACTGTCCGTCGCAGCCGTACTGCTCATCCCCCCGACCAGCGCTTCGGCCCAAGGCACCATCTCCTCCCTGTCGATCTCCCCCTCCTCCGTCCGTGACGGTGCCCCCTCCCAGGGGACCGTGACCGTTGCCAGTGAGTGCTTTGTGGCGCTCATGTGGCAGTTCTGCCTTGCGGCACAACGGTCCCGGTCTTACCCGCGCAGAGCGCGGGGCCGGGT
>NZ_JBEYTI010000047.1:0-37659 GCF_040642975.1 Micromonospora sp. NPDC047548 | reverse complement strand
GCTCCGTGACAAGCAGCCCTACCAGCAACCCAGCACCAAAAACCCCGAAAACCTCGCCGTTACCGGTTGACAAAGACCATAGAGACACCCCCCCCCACCACCACCACCCCACCGCAGACCCGGCACCCGCTCGACCGCCCACGTCTTCGCCCCGCCGTCGCGCCACCCCCGCCGCCGTGTCAGCCGTCGCGGCCCGGTACCCCGCCCGGCCGCCGTGCCGGGCGGGGTACCGCGAGACCACCGACGGGTCCCGGCCGATCAGGACACCGATCTGCTTGTACTCCAGGCCCTCGGCCAAGCCGCGGGATATCTCTTCACCATCAGCCCAAGGTCAACATCACACGCACGGCGGAAGATCCTGTCCCACCGAACCCCCAAGATCAAATGCTACGACCGGCTGAACCTGCCGGTCGACGGCTCGTGCATCGACGGACAGGACGAGGCCGCGCGGAAGCGCATCGAGGGAGCGTTGGGCACCGAGGAGCCGGACACGGCCGAAGGAGCGCCGGGGAACGCCGACACGTAAACGACACGACCAGTGAGACGCGGCGGCCCCGAGCGGGACGAAGTGAGACAGGCTCGCCATCCATGAGCACGCCCCCTGACCGGCGTTTGCGCTGGTCAGGGGGCGTTTCTGCTGTTCGGGGCGGAGGGTGTGGGATTCGAACCCACGAAGGACATCGCTGCCCTTACCGGTTTTCAAGACCAGCGCCATCGGCCACTAGGCGAACCCTCCCGGACCGTCACCCTCGGGTGCCCGGCCGGTGCCTAGTCTGCCACGGACGCCGCACGGGGGAACCGGCCTCCCACCCCCTGTTGAGAGGATGCCCTGATGTGGGAGACACCGACGATCGTGCTGATCACCGGGATCATGGCGGCCGGCAAGTCCACAGTGGCTGATGAGCTGGCCCGGCGGCTGTCCCGCTCGGTGCACCTGCGCGGTGACCTCTTCCGGCGGATGGTGGTCAACGGCCGGGCGGAAATGACCGCGGAGCCCTCCGAGGAGGCGTGGCGCCAGCTCCGGCTGCGCTACGACCTCGCCGCGCGGGCCGCCGACGGGTACGTCGAAGCCGGCTTCAGCGTCGTGCTCCAGGACGTGGTCGTCGGGCCGGAGCTGCCGGCGATGGTCGAGCGGATCCGGCACCGGCCGCTGCTGGTGGTCGTGCTCGCCCCGCGCCCCGAGGTGGTCGCCGCCCGCGAGCGGGCGCGACCCAAGACGGGGTACGGCGACTGGCCGATCGCCGACTTCGACGCCGGGTTCCGGGCCGACACGCCCCGGGTCGGGCTCTGGCTGGACACCTCAGACCAGACCCCGGCGCAGACGGTGGACGAGATCGTGGCCCGGGCGTGGACCGAGGGGCGGATCGGGTAAGACTGGGCCATGCGCGCGATCACGATCCCGGAACCCGGCGGACCCGAGGCACTCGTCTGGGCGGAGGTGCCCGACCCGGAGCCCGGCCCGGGCGAGGTGGTCGTCGACGTGCGGGCCAGCGCGGTGAACCGGGCCGACCTGCTGCAACGGCAGGGGCACTACCCGCCGCCGCCGGGCGCGCCCGCGTACCCGGGTCTGGAGTGCTCCGGGGTGATCAGCTCGACCGGCCGCGACGTGACCGCGTGGGCGGTGGGCCAGGAGGTCTGCGCGCTGCTGGCCGGTGGCGGGTACGCGGAGCGGGTGGCCGTGCCGGCCGGGCAGCTGCTGCCGGTGCCGGCCGGCGTCGACCTGGTCGACGCGGCGGCGCTGCCGGAGGTGGCCTGCACGGTCTGGTCGAACGTGGTGCGGCTGGCCCGGCTCGGCCGGGGCGAGACGCTGCTGGTGCATGGCGGCGGCAGCGGGATCGGCACCTTCGCCGTCCAGCTCGGGGTGGCGCTCGGCGCGACCGTGGTGGTGACCGCCCGCTCGGCGAAGCACGGCCGGCTGCGGGAGCTGGGCGCCGCGCACACCATCGACTACCGGGAGCAGGACTTCGTCGAGGAGGTCCGCCGGGTCACCGACGGCCACGGCGCGGACGTCATCCTCGACATCATGGGCGCCTCCTATCTGGGCCGCAACGTGGCGGCGCTGGCCGACGGCGGCCGGCTGGTGGTGATCGGCATGCAGGGCGGCCGCAAGGCCGAGCTGGACCTCGGCGCGCTGCTGGCCAAGCGGGCCTCGGTGGCCGCCACCGCGCTGCGCTCCCGCCCGCTCGACGACAAGGCGGAGATCGTGCGGGGCGTCCGGGAGCAGGTCTGGCCGCTGGTGTCCTCCGGCGCGGTCCGGCCGATCGTGGACCGGCGGCTGCCGATGACCGAGGCGGCGGAGGCGCACCGGCTGGTGGAGTCGAACGAGCACGTGGGCAAGGTGCTGCTCACGACGTCGTGACGGTGCCGTCCCGGTTCGCGGGGCGGGGCAGCACCAGCCGGGCGCCGGGCCCCTCGCCGGCGAGCGAGTCGCCCGGGTTGTAGAGGGTGCAGCGCTGCAACGACAGGCAGCCGCAGCCGATGCAGCCGTCCAGGTCGTCGCGGAGCTTGCCGAGCAGCCGGATCTTCTCGTCCAACCGCTCCCGCCACACCTGGGACAGGGCGGCCCAGTCGTCGGGGGTGGGGGTGCGGGAGGCGGGCAGCGAGTCCAGCGCCTCGCGGATCTCCTCCAGCGAGATGCCGACCTGCTGGGAGATCCGGACGAACGCCACCCGGCGCAGCTCGGCGCGCGGGTAGCGGCGCTGGTTGCCGCCGGTGCGTTCGGCGCGGATCAGGCCGAGCCGCTCGTAGTAGCGCAGCGCGGACGGGGCCACGCCGCTGCGGGTGGAGAGCTGCCCGATGGTGAGTGATTCGTGCATCAGTCGCCTTGAGTTGAAGTTGGCTTCAACTTGCAGGCTAGCCGCATGACCACCACCACCGCCACCGCCCCACCCGTGCCGGGGCCGGTCGCCGCGCCGCTGGAACGGCTGCGCGCCGGGCGCGAGTTCGGCCCCAACGTGTACTCGACCGTCGACGTGCTCTGGGTGCTGTACGACCGCATCCTGCGGATCACCCCGGACACCGTCGACGACCCGGAGCGGGACCGCTTCCTGCTCTCCAAGGGCCACGCCGTGGCCGGCTACTACGCCGTGCTCGCCGCGAAGGGCTTCGTCCCGGCCGACTGGCTCGACGACCAGGGCGGCCCGGACAGCCGTCTCGGCGACCACCCGGACCGGCTGCTGGTCCCGGGCGTGGAGATCGGCTCCGGCTCGCTCGGCCACGGCCTCGGGCTGGGCGTGGGCACCGCGCTCGGGCTGCACGCCCGGGGCCTCGCTGACCCCCGGGTGTACGTGCTGCTCGGCGACGCCGAACTGGACGAGGGTTCCAACCACGAGGCGATCGCGTACGCCGGGGCGACCGGGCTGGCCAACCTGACCGCGATCGTGCTGGACAACCGGTCCGCCAGCCACGGCTGGCCGGGCGGGGTGGCCAGCCGGTTCACCGTCAACGGGTGGACCGCCGCCACCGTCGACGGGCGCCACCACGACGCCCTGCACGCCGCCCTCACCGGGCAGGACCAGCACCGGCCGCACGTCGTCGTCGCGGTCGTCGAGAACGGGGAGTGAGAGCATGCGGGACACCTTCGTCGCCAGCGCGACCGAACTGCTGGACGATCCGCGTACCACCATCGTGCTGGCGGACATCTCGGCCGCCGCGTTCGGCCCGGCCGCGCTCCGGTATCCGGACCGGGTGGTGAACGTCGGCATCCGGGAGCAGTTGATGGTGGGCGTGGCCGGTGGGCTCGCGTTGACCGGGCAGCGCCCGATCGTGCACAGCTACGCCCCGTTCCTCATCGAGCGGGCGTACGAGCAGATCAAGCTGGACCTCGACCACCAGGGGGTCGGCGCGGTGCTGGTCAGCGTCGGGGCGTCGTACGACCGGGCGGCGGCGGGCCGGACGCACCTCAGCCCGGCGGACGTCAGCCTGCTCGACACGCTGCACGGCTGGACCGTGCACGTGCCCGGCCACCCGGACGAGGTGCCCGGACTGCTGCGCGGCGTGGTGTGCGGGCGGGCGTCGGCGTACCTGCGGCTGTCGACGCAGCAGAACACCCGCCCGTACGGCGGGAACGGTGAGCTGCGGGTGGTGCGGGATGCCGGGCCTGGCGCGGCGCTGCTGGTGGCGGTCGGCCCGGTGCTGGACGCGGCGCTCGCGGCGGTGGCCGACCTGCCGGTGACGGTGGCCTACACCCACCGGCCGCGACCGTTCGACCTGGCCGGGCTGCGGGCGCTGGCCGGCACGGAGGTGATCCTGGTCGAGCCCTACCTGGCCGGCACCTCGGCCCGGGTGGTGTCGGAGGCGCTCGCCGACCGCCCGCACCGGCTGCTCAGCCTCGGCGTCGACCGGTCGGAGCTGCGGCGTTACGGCACGGCGGAGGACCACATCCGCTGGCACGGGCTGGACGCCGACGGCCTGCGCCGCTCGGTCGGCGGCTTCCTGCGGACGCCGTCAGCGCTGGGCTGAGCCGGCGGGACGGCGGCGGGCGCGCTCCCGGCCGAGGATCCAGAGCGCCTCGACGCCGTCCTTCCAGGTGATCTTCTTGCCCTCCTCGCGGCCCCGCGCGCGGTAGCTGATCGGCACCTCGTACGGGCGGATGCGGCGGCGCAGCAGCTTGCCGGTCACCTCCGCCTCCATGCCGAAGCCGCGGGAGCGGACGTCGAGCGAGCGGTAGAGCTCGACCGGCATCAGCTTGAAGCAGGTCTCCAGGTCGCCGATGTAGGAGTTGAACAGCACGTTCGCGGCCATCGTGACGCCTTTGTTGCCCATCACGTACCAGAAGCTGTAGGCGCTGTGGCTGCCGAAGGTGCGATTGCCGTAGACCACCGCGGCGCGGCCGTCGAGGACCGGGTCGAGCAGGCGCGGGATGTCCTGCGGGTCGTACTCCAGGTCGGCGTCGAGGATGACCATGTACTCACCCTCGGCGTTGTCGACCGCCGTCTTGATGGCCGCGCCCTTACCCGCGTTGCGCTGGTGGGTGATGACCCGCAGCCGCGCGTCGTCGGCCCGGCCGAGGATCTCACCGGTGCCGTCCCGGCTGCCGTCGTCGACCACAACCAGCTCGATCTCACACGGGTAATCGACCGCCAATGCCTGCTTGAGGGCATCCGCGATGCGTTCTTCCTCGTTGTAGACCGGCATGAGGATCGAGAGCTTCACGGGGATCTCCACGGTGGTGGCAGTAAGTCGGCCCTAGCGTAGCCTGGCAGCCCAGTCGCAGGGAGGCCGCCACCACGGACGCCGGGCACCCACCCTCCAGGAACATGGTGTTAACTTCCGCCCATGTCGGCAGCCGGCTGGATGGTCGTAGTGGCGCCCGTCGCCGCGTTCGTGGTGCTCACGTCGGCGCTGTGGCCCCGCCGCCCGGACGCGGTCGCGCCGCTGCGGCTGGCCGTGGTCCGCGCCGCGCTGGTGACCGGCGTCTTCGCCGTACTCACCGTGGAACTGCTCGGCGCGCTGGGCGCGCTCACCCTGCCGGCCGTCGCCGTGGCCTGGCTGCTCTTCCTCGTCGCCACCGTGGCCGCGGCCCGCTGGCGGCAGCGTCGCGACCTGGTCGCGTCCGCCGCGCCCGCCGCCCGGGCCAGCACGCTCGTCGGGGCCACGACCGGCGCTCCGGCGTCCGGCGCCGGCCCTGCCACCACGCCGGTCTCCCCCGCCGGGCCGTCCGGCGCTGCGGAGCCGGGGGCGGCGTCCACGCTGGGCGGCCCCGCGTCGGCCCTGGACGGCTGGCGGGCCCGGCTGGTGGACTTCCGGCGTACGGCGAGCCGGGGCGAGCGGCTGCTGGCCGGCACGGTCGGCGGGCTGGTGCTGGTGGAGTTGCTCATCGCACTGCTCGCCGAGCCCAACAACTTCGACTCGCAGACCTACCACCTGCCGAAGGTGGAGCACTGGGTCGCCCAGGGCAGCCTCGACTTCTGGCCCACCGCGATCCACCGGCAGGTGACCATCCCGCCCGGCGCGGAGTACCTGCTGCTGCACCTGCGCCTGCTCACCGGCGGCGACGCGCTGCACAACCTGGTGCAATGGGCCGCCGCGCTGGGGTGCCTGGTGGTGGCCACCCGGGTCGTCGCGCAGCTCGGCGGCGGGCGGCGGGCCCAGCTGCTCACCGCGTTCCTGCTCGCCACCACGCCGATGGTGGCCCTCCAGGCGACCAGCACCCAGACCGACCTGGTGGCCGCCGCCTGGGCCGGGTGCGCCGGCACGCTGGCACTGGACGGGCTGCGCCGGCGCGCGGACACCGGGAGCCTGCTGGCCCTCGGCGCGGCCACCGGCCTGACCGCGCTGACCAAGACCAGCGGGTTGCTCGCGGCCGGACCGCTGCTGGTGCTCTGGGGGATCGCCCAGCTCCGGCTGGCATTCCGCCCGGCGTCGGCCGGTCCGGCAGGGTCCGCCGGGGAGGGCATCGGCCGGCCTGGGGCCGGGGTGGCGCGGACCGTCGGCGGGTCGCTGCTGGTGCTGCTGGTCGCGGCGGCGGTGGTGGGCCCGTTCCTGGCCCGGGTGACCGTCGAGTTCGGCCACCCACTCGGCCCGCCCCGGCTGCGCGAGTCCATCCCGATGGAACGGCACGACCCGGCCTCGATCCTGGTCAACACGCTGCGGATCGGCCACACCGCGTTCGACACCCCGCTCGCGCCGCTGCGCGCCGGCACCGCCGGGGCGATCACGGACGGCGCACGGGCGATCGGCGTCGACCCGCAGGACCGGGCGATCACCTTCGGCCGGGAGGTGTTCCCGGTGCCGGCCTGGTACCCGGACGAGGATCGGGTGGCGTTCCCGCTGGCCGGCTCGCTGGCGCTGCTGGGCGCGGTGTTCGCGCTGGCCCGGCCGGCCCGGATCAGCCCGACCGGGCCGGCGGCGCTGCGGGCGTACGCGGTCGCGGTGGTGGTGGCCGTCGGGCTGCACACCGCGACGATCAAGTGGCAGCCCTGGGGGAACCGGCTGCTGCTCTACGCGCTGGTGGCCGCCGTACCGCTGGCCGGGCTCTGGCTGGACGCGCTGTTGCGGCGGCGGCTCCTGCCCGGGCGCCGGTCGGTGGCCGCCGGGCTGGTGGTGACCGTGCTGGCCGCGTCCGCGCTGGCCGGCGTGCTGGCCCTGTCGTACGGCTTCCCGCGCCGGCTGGTCGGCGCCGGCTCGGTCTTCACCACCTCCGAGTGGGACACCCGGTTCGTGCGCCGACCGCAGTGGGCCGAGGAGTTCCGCTGGGCCGCCACGGCGGTGCGGGCGAGCGACGCCCGCCGGATCGGCCTGGTGCAGCAGAACGACAACTGGGAGTACCCGTGGTGGCTGCTGCTGCGTGACGAGCAGGGCCGCTCGCCGGATCTGGTGGCGTTGCAGTCGGTGCTGCCCGATCGGCCGCCGGCTGACCCGGCGTCGGTGGACGCGATCGTCTGCACCGGCAGCCGTCCGGCGTGCACCAAACTGGTGCCGGCCGGCTGGACGGTGGAGTTCCGCGGCTACGTCGGCTACGCCCTGCCGCCGTCCCGCTGAGCCCGGCTCGCTGACAGCGCGCGGAGCCGGCGCGGTCGCCTGCGCCGGCTCCGGTCCGGGGTGACCGGCCTACTGTTGCTTCAACGGCACGACGATCAACCGGGCGACCGCCTTGTCTCCGTCCTTGGCGCCCGCGATACCGATCTTCGTGCCGACCTTGATGTCACTCGACCGGATCGTCGCGCGCCGCTCGACCACCCGGAGCTTGTCGCCGAAGCTCCAGGTCAGGGTGAACCCGTCGGTGGACTTCACGGTCACCGAGTCACCGTCGATCGCGGTGACCTCACCGCGCTGCACGACCACGGTCTTCGTGCCGCCATCCTTGGTCTGCACGACGGCCTCGCCGTGCAGGGTGTTCTTCCGCAGCAGCACCCGGGCCTGGCGGCGCTTGCGCCACTCCTCGGCCCGCTCACCGCGCTTGCCCTTCGGGCCGGCCTCCGGCTCGGCCGATCCGGAGGCCGACGGCGCGGGGGCGGCCACCGGCTCCAGCTCGGCGGGGTCGAACCCCATGGCGGCGAGCGCCTGACCCTCCACGCCCATCGCCGCGGCGACCTCGACCGCGGCCTGCTGCGCCGTACCGTCGGCGACCTGGGCCGGGCCGCAACCGGCGACGCCCAGCGCGACCGCCGCGAGCAGCGACGTGGTGGCGATGGCGAATCCCTGACGTGCCATGACACTCCCTCTCGTCCGTGGTGCCGTCAGCGTCTCGCCGCCGGGTGGGCGCCGCGTCAGGCCGATGTTCGGGTCAGGTAAGGATGGGCGGGCAGCCGGACGGTGAACGCCGCCCCACCCTCCGCGGCGTGCCCGGCGACGATCTCCCCGCCGAGCCGGCGGACCAGGCCGGCGGCGAGCGCCAGCCCCAGGCCGCTGCCCACCTTGCGCACCCCCCGGTAGCGCTGGTGCAGCGCCCCGCGCTCGAAGACCACCGCCAGGTCGTCATCGGTGAAACCGGGTCCGCCGTCGCGGACCTCCACCACCCCACCGGCCGCCGGCTCCGCGCCGGCCGGCCGGACCGCGAGCACCACCGGCGCCCCCGGGGGTACGACCCGCAGCGCGTTCTCCAGCAGCCCGTCCAGCACCTGCCGGATCCGCCCCGGATCGGTGTACGCCGGCACGGGCGTCTCCGGCGCCTCCAGCCGGAACGGCACCCCGAGCGCCGCGCAGCGGTCCGACCAGGTGCGCTCGGCGTCGACGGCCAGCCGGGTGAGGTCGACCGGGACCGGTTCCAGCGGAAAGTCCGCCGCCTCCAACCGGGCCAGCGCCAGCAGGTCGCTGACCAGCCGGTCCAGGTGCTCCGCCTCGGCGAGCATGGTCCGCCCGGTGCCGGGCGCCTCGTCCGCGCCGATCACCCCGTCGGCCAGCGCCTCGGCCCAACCCCGGATCGCCGTCAGCGGGGTACGCAGCTCGTGCGAGACGGAGAGCAGGAACTCCCGTTGCCGCCCCTCGCTGGTGGCCAGCGCGGCGGCCAGCCCGTTCAGCGCGTACGCCAGGTCGGCGACCTCGTCCGGCGGCTCCACCGGGACGCGTACCGCCCGGTCACCGGCGCGCAGCCGGGCGGCGGCGTCGGCGGCGTGCCGGATCGGCCGGGCCAGCCGGCGGGCGAGGAACAGCCCGGCGGCGGCCCCGGCGGCGAGCCCGGCGAGCAGCGGCAGCCAGAGACTGCCCAGCACTCCCCGCCAGGGGCCGCTGGTGGTGGCCCGGGTCAGCACCAGCCCGTCCCCGCCGGGCAGGGCCCGCCCCTCGATCAGGGCCCGCCGGCCGTCGACGAGACGGCGGCCGGAGACGTCCTTGCCGGCGGAGATCCGGTTCACCACCTGCCGGGGCAGCCCGGGGCGGTCGACCGTACCGGCGCGGAGGACGTACACCTCGATCTCCTGCTGGCGGAGCTGGCGGACGAGCCGGTCGCCGGCGGCGTCCCGCTGCCGCAGGGGGCGTACCCGCAGCACGTCGGCGGCGAGGCGGGCCTGGGCGGCGAGCGCCTCCTGATCGCGGCGCTCCGCGCCGCGTACCGCCAGGGGGACCGCGACCAGGGCGGTGACCAGCACGGAGACCAGCGCCACCGCGCAGGTGACCAGGACCGCGCGGGCGGTGAGGGTGCCGGTGAACCGGCGGCGCGGGGGTGCGGGGGCCGGCCGGGGGCCGAGCACCGGCAACGCGACGGTGGGCTCGTGACCCCGGGCGGGGCGCTGCGGGCCGGGGTCAGCCATCGGCCGCGTACCCGACGCCGCGGTGGGTGCGGATCACGCTGGCCGCGCCGAGCTTGGCCCGGACCTGCGCCACGTGCACGTCGACGGTGCGGGTGCCGGCGTGCGCCGCGTACCCCCAGACCCCGGCCAGCAGCTCCTCCCGGGTGAAGACCCGGCCCGGCCGGGCCATCAGGTGGGCGAGCAGGTCGAACTCGGTGGAGGTGAGCTGGACCGGGGCGCCGCCTGCGGTGACCGTGCGGCGGGCCGGGTCGAGGGTGACCGCGCCGACCGTCCGGGGGCGCTCCACCCCCTCGGGCGCGCCGGCTGTGCGGCGCAGCACCGCGCGGACCCGGGCGACGAGTTCGCGGGGGCTGAACGGCTTGGTGACGTAGTCGTCCGCGCCGAGTTCCAGCCCGACGATCCGGTCGACCTCGTCGTCGCGGGCGGTGAGGAAGATGACCGGTGTCCAGTCGCCGGCCTCCCGCAGCCGGCGGCAGACCTCGGTGCCGGCCAGGCCGGGCAGCGCGATGTCCAGCACGCAGGCCACCGGGCGCAGCCGGCGGGCGGCGGCCAGGCCCGCCGTGCCGTCCCGTTCCAGGTGTACGACGAAGCCCTCACGGCCCAGGTAGAGCCGGACCAGGTCGGCGATGGCCGGCTCGTCCTCCACCACGAGGACGAGTCCGCGCTGCGGGGCGTCGACGGTCACCGGCCCATGATGACCGACCGGCGGTCACCGGCGACGTACGGCCGTGTTCGGGTCAGGTAAGGATGCGGTCAGCGGGCCGATACGGGGCGCAGCACCGGGTCACCGGCGGTGGCGGACGCCTCGCCGATGGTGGCGACGACCCGCTCCTTCGGCGCACGCAGCCGGGTGCGGAACGCGTGGTTGAGCAGCGTGTCGAACTGCCACACCTGCTTCGGGTGCTGGGTGTGGATGACGAACCGCTCGCGGACGCCGTCGATCGCGGTGGCGGCCAGCTCGACCGACTGGGAGCGCGGGTCGGGGCTCCAGGTGACGTTGCTCAGCTCGCGCAGCTCGGTGTTGAGGTGCAGGCGGAGCCGGTGCAGCACCCGGGTCTGCTGGGTGACCACCATCCGGCGGTGGGTCAGCAGGAGGAGGTATTCGCCGGCCACCGGCCGGTCGGGGCGGCCGCACCAGGCGACCAGGATGGTGGCGTCGCCGGAGCCGACGCACTGCCGGAAGATCGGCAGGTGCCGACCCACGGTCTGGACCGCCAGGCCGGTCTCGGCGGCGGCGGGGAGGAACGTTCGGGAGAAGACGTCCATGACCAGCCCAACGAGCCGCGACCCGGGGGTGACGTGGGTCACTACCAACTTTTGGAAGTTCCACGCCACCCCGTCGCACCGCCTGTGCGACATCGGGCGGACGGACGCGAGAACGACTCCGGTCAGCGGGTCAAGTGGACCGAACCGGGCCGTACCTACCGGGTGGCGGGCCGGGTCGGCGTCAGTACCGCCGCCTGGTGCCGACCCGGCAGCTCCAGGTCGAGGTAGTTGCTGTCGATGTTGATTTTGACGCCGCCCCAGGTCTCGTAGTGGTCACCCTGGTACTGCTTCATCCGCCGCTTCGGCGCCCAGTAGGTAGCCGGGATGGTGGGATCGGAGACCGTCTTCACGCCGTCCCAGTTGGCGAAGTCCAGGATGTCCGGGCGGACGTACCCCGACTTCCCGTACGCGGCCACGTGGTCCCCGAGGCCGGCAGAGGCCGTGTTGGTGTAGAGGCCGGACAGGTAACCCTGGTCGTGCAGGCGGGCGCTCCACGCGCCCACGAACGAGACGACCGCGGCCGAGCAGGTGGCGTTGCCCGGGTCGTAGTGCTCGATGTCCAGGATGATGGTGCTCTTCGGGGCGAGGCCGAGGTTGCGGGCATTGGTCACGGCGTCGTCGGCCGCCGCCCGCCCCTGGGCCGCCGCCTGCGCCGGGTCGATCCGCCGCAGGTACGTCGTGCAGGGCGCCTGCAGGCCGACGTAGAGCGGGAAGAGCCGCCAGCCCTTGGCCTGCTGGCTCGCCACCCACGCGCGGGTGAGGTTGGCCTGCGCGCAGCCCCGGTTGACCCCGCCGATGTAGACGCCGACCGCCCGGTACGGCGACTGGAGCCAGGCCGTCATCTGGGCGTCCGACGGCGCGGCGCAGGTGTCGAAGCCCAGCCCGGTGAAGGTGCCCGGGTGCGGTCCGGTGTAACCGGCGGCGTGCGCCGGCGTGCTCGGGGCGGTGACCGCCGCGGTCGCGAGAAGCATCCCGGCCACGGCGGCGGTGAGCATCCGACGGGCGGCACGACGCAGGCCCGTCGGAGTGGAGGTGATCGTCACGAATTCCCCGTTCTGGTGGAAGGTCGTCGGACGGCGGAGCGGGCGTGGACACGCGCTCAACACCGACCGGGGGAATCCTGCCGGGCCGCCGCCGGCCTGTCCACCCCGTCGGCGTCCATTTCGGACCTTCGGCCTCAGATCCGGCTCGGCGAACCGGCAGGGAGGCCGGGGCGGGCCGCCGCGCCCGGTGTGACGGACGCCGTCAGAGCAGCTCGACGATGGTGGCGTTGGCCATGCCGCCGCCCTCGCACATGGTCTGCAGGCCGTACCGGATGCCGTTGTCCCGCATGTGCTGGAGCATGGTGGTCATGATCCGCGCGCCGCTGGCGCCGAGCGGGTGGCCGAGGGCGATCGCACCGCCGCGCGGGTTGAGCCGCTCCGGGTCCGCCTCGGTCTCCGCCAGCCAGGCCAGCGGCACTGGGGCGAACGCCTCGTTCACCTCGTACACCCCGATCTCCTCGATGCCCAGCCCCGCGCGGCGCAGCGCCTTCGCGGTGGCCGGGATCGGCGCGGTGAGCATGGTGACCGGGTCGTCGGCGGCGACCACGGCGGTGTGGACGCGGGCCAGCGGCCGCAGGCCGTGCCGGCTGGCCCACTCGCTGGTGGTGACGGCGAGCGCAGCCGCGCCGTCGGAGATCTGCGACGCGGACCCGGCGGTGACCACGCCATCGGCGCGGAACGGGGTCTTCAGCTCGCCGAGCTGCTCCAGCGAGGTGTCCCGGCGGATGCCCTCGTCGGCGGCGAACTTGCCGCCGTCGGCGAGCGGCACCGGGGCCAGCTCGGGGTCGAACGCGCCAGCGTCCTGCGCGACGGCCGCCTTCTCGTGGCTGGCCAGGGCGAACTCGTCGAGCTGGGTACGGGAGAAGCGCCAGCGCGCGGCGATCAGCTCGGCGCCCACGCCCTGGTTGAACGGCAGCGGCTCGTCGTCGGCGAAGCCCTCCACACCCCGGTAGCGGTCCCGGAGCTGGTCGCTGAACGGCATCCCGCCGGCCACGCTGGAACCCATCGGCACCCGGGTCATTGACTCGACGCCGCCGGCGACCACCAGGTCGGCCTGGCCGGAGGCGACCGCCGCGGCGGCGAAGTGCAGCGCCTGCTGGCTGGACCCGCACTGCCGGTCCAGCGTGGTGCCGGGGACCGACTCGGGCCAGCCGGCGGCGAGCACGCCGTTGCGGGCGATGTTCCAGGACTGCTCGCCGACCTGGGAGACGCAGCCCCAGACCACGTCGTCGACCTGGCCGGGCTCGATGCCGGTGCGCTCGGCGAGGGCGCGCAGCACGTGCGCCGAGAGGTCGACCGGGTGCACCGTGGCCAGGCTGCCCTTGCGCCGCCCGACCGGGGTGCGTATCGCGCCGACGATGACTGCGTCACTCATGTCTACTCCCCGGTAACCTGGCTGCCGTCGATACTACGTCCTCCGCGGGCCGGTGTCGTCCGCCCCCGGGAGCCGGCCCCGGCCGGCTGGCATGCTGGACCCGTGCAGCCTCCATCGTCCCCGGCCCACCAGTGGCGGGTGCCGCCAGCCCTGCCGGTGGTGAAGCTGGTCGGCGCGGTCCTGCTGGTCGCGCTCGGCCTGCTGCTCTCCGACGACCGGGTCCAGCTGGCGCTGACCGTGGCGGCCGCCGCCGGCCTGCTCGGCTGGGCGCTACGCGACCTGCTCGCCCCGGTCCGCCTCGCCGCCGACCCGGCGGGGGTCACCGTCATCCGCGGGTACGCCGGCCGGCGGCACCTGCCCTGGCCGGCCGTCGAGGCGATCACGGTGGACCGGCGGGCCCGGCTCGGGTTGTCCACCGAGACCCTGGAGATCGACGCCGGGGACTCGCTGCACCTCTTCGGCCGGTACGACCTGGGCGCCCCGCCCGACGAGGTGGCCCGGACGCTGCGGGCGGTCCGGGCCGCCCACTGAGCAGCGGCTCAGCCGGTCAGGGCCGCGGTGCGGACCAGCACCAGGCCGATCAGCGCCACCAGGATGACCACCGTCCCGACGGTCTGGAAGACCGACCGGCGCATCCGCGGCGCGTACGCCAGCACCCAGGCCATCGCCGCGCCGGTGAGCAGGCCGCCGACGTGCCCCGGGATGGAGATGCCCGGCACGGTGAAGGTGAAGATCAGGTTGATCACCAGGATCGGCAGGATCGACGAGGTGTCCCGGCCGAGCCGGCGCATCAGCACGAAGACGGCGGCGAAGAGCCCGAAGATCGCGGTGGACGCGCCGGCCGACGCCGCGTGCGGGTTGCTGAACAGGTAGGCCGCCACGTTGCCGCCGAGCCCGGCGACCAGGTAGAGCGCGAGGAAGCGCAGCGGCCCGAGCAGTGCCTCCAGGTCGCGCCCGAGCACCCAGAGCGCCCACATGTTCAACAGCAGGTGCACCAGGCCGTAGTGCAGGAACATCGCGGTGACCAGGCGGTACCACTCGCCGGTCGCCACGCCCTCCACCGGGAACTGCGGCGGCCACTGGGCCAGCACCGCGCCCCACTGGGTCAGCGGGGTGCCCCCGCCGAGCAGCCCGCCGAAGCCGGAGCCGCCGATCATCGAGTCGCCGCCCCGGTCGCTGAGCACCGACAGCACCATCACCAGCAGGTTCAGCGCGATCAGGGTGCGGGTGACGATGCCGCGACGGCCGGCGGCACCGCCACCGAAGGCGGTACGCGCCGGCCGCACGCTGCGGCGTCCCTCGTTCACGCACTCCGGGCACTGGTGGCCGACGGAGGCCTCCCGCATGCAGTCCGGGCAGATCGGCCGGTCGCAGCGGGTGCACCGGACGTACGTCTCCCGGTCGGGGTGGCGGTAGCAGACCGGAGTGGTCGGCACCGGCCCAGCGTCGCCGGCCGTCCCCGGGCGTTCAGTCATGCGTGCAAAGGTACCTCGCCCGGGCGATCAGGCCGGGGTGCGCTCGATCTCGACCCGCTCGATCACCACGTCCTGCAGCGGCCGGTCGCTCGGGCCGGTCGGGGTGTTCGCGATCGCGTCCACGACCTTCACCGACTGCTCGTCGGCGACCTGACCGAAGATGGTGTGCCGGTTGTTCAGGTGCGGGGTCGGCGACACCGTGATGAAGAACTGCGAGCCGTTGGTCCCCGGCCCGGCGTTCGCCATCGCCAGCAGGTACGGCCGGTCGAAGCGCAGCTCCGGGTGGAACTCGTCGCCGAACTTGTAACCCGGGCCACCGCGGCCGGTGCCGGTCGGGTCGCCCATCTGGATCATGAAGCCACTGATCACCCGGTGCGAGATGGTGCCGTCGTAGTACGGCCCGCTGCCCGGCTGACCCGTCCGCGGGTCGGTGTATTCCTGGTTGCCCTCCGCCAGATCGACGAAGTTGCGGACCGTCTTCGGAGCGTGGTTGGGGAAGAGCTCCAGCCGGATCGGGCCAGCGTTGGTGTGCAGGGTGGCGTAGACAGCCTCGGCCACGGGTACTCCTCACTTGTTGGTCAGTTCCATGCGGATCCTCCCATGTGCCCGATCTGGCAGTGCGGAGGCATCCGAAGGTGGAGGATGACGAAGGAACAACTCCCAGGAGGTGGGACCGTGTTTGGAATCGGGCGGCGCAAGACCCAGGGGCAGCTCGCGAAGGCCGAACTCAACCAGGGCATCGGTCACCTGAGGCAGGCCGCCACGTACGCGGCGAAGGGTGCCGGCGCCACGGTCGGGCCGCAGCTCCGGGCAGCCCGTGGTGCCGTCGGGCCGACCGCCGTCATCGTGCGGGACCGGGCCTCCAGCGGACTCGCGTCGACGGTCGCGGCGCTCGCACCGCTGGCCCTGGCCGTCCGCAACGCCCAGACGCAGCCGGCGGGCAAGGCCCTGGCCGGCCGCAAGGCCGCCGCCGCCAAGCAGATTGCCATGGGCCGGAAGGTCAAGGCGAAGAACCTGAAGGCCGCGAAGAAGAAGCAGAAGAAGGGCGGGTCGATGATGACCGGCCTGCTGGTCGCCGGCGCGGTCGCCGGCGTGGCCGGCGCGATGGCCATGCGCCGCCGCCGCGAGCAGCAGGAGTGGGCCGAGTACGACCCGACCCGCGATGTCGAGACCGTCCGCGACGAGGTGGACACGCTGGTGGTGGAGACCCCCTCGGCCAACGGTGGCAAGGCGGCCGACTCCGCCACCAGGTCCAGCGGTGCCGGCGCGGCCGGTGGCCCCGCCGGCGCGGGCAGCTCGGCGGTGGCCGGGGGCGGCAGCGCCTCGACCGCCCGCCCCGAGACCCAGCCGGTGATCGCCGGCGGCGACAAGGTCCCCTCGGTCGCCGAGGGTGCCACGGACGTCGCCGGCCGGCCGGCGGACGACCTCGGCAAGGCGCTCGGCAAGAACAGCGCCAAGTCCAACAGCCGTCGCTGACCGGGCAGGTCGCCGGGCGGCGCGGGAGGCGACTCCCGCGCCGCCGGCATGTCCGGGGTCGGTCGGGGTGCCGGCCGGTCCGGGTCGGTCCCGGTGCCGACCGGTCCGGGCGCCCCGGCGGGCGGGCGTGGGGGGGGTCAGAGCCAGCCGTTGCGGCGGAACCAGCGGTACAGCGCGAGCGAGATGGCGAGCATCAGGGCGAGCACGACCGGATAGCCGTACGTCATCCTCAGCTCCGGCATGTTGTCGAAGTTCATCCCGTAGATGCCCGCGATCGCCGTCCAGACCGCCGCGATGGCGGCCCAGGCGGCGATCTTGCGCATGTCGTTGTTCTGGTCGACGGTGACCTGCGCCAGTCGCGCCTGGAGAATCGAGTTGAGCAGGTCGTCGTAGGAGTTGACCTGCTCGACGGTGCGGCTGAGGTGGTCCAGCACGTCCCGGAAGTAGCGCTGCACCTCGTGCGGCACCTCCCGGTTGACCTGCGCGGTGAGGGTCAGCAGCGGCCGTTGCAGCGGGATCACCGCCCGCTTGAACTCCACCAGCTCCCGCTTCATCTGGTAGATCCGCTGGATCCGGCCGCTGCCCTGCCGGTCGAAGACGTCGACCTCCAGCACGTCCAGGTCGTCCTCCAGCTGGTCGGCCACCTCCAGGTAGAGGTCCACCACCCGGTCGGTGATCGCGTACGCGACGGCCCACGGGCCGTGCTTCAGCAGCTCCCGCCTGGCCTCCAGGTCGGCGCGGACCGGGGCGAGTCGGCAGGCGTCGCCGTGCCGGACGCTGATCAGGAAGTTCGGCCCGATGAAGAGCATCACCTGGCCGGTCTCGACCACCTCCGAGTTCTCGGTCAGCTCCGCGTGCTCGCAGTAACGGGCCGTACGCAGCACCAGGAAGCTGACCTCGCCGAAGCGCTCCAACTTGGGGCGCTGCTCCGCCTTCACCGCGTCCTCGACCGCCAGCTCGTGCAGGCCGTACGTCTCGGCGATGGCGGTCATCTCGGCCAGCTCCGGCTCGTGCAGCCCGAGCCAGATGAAGGCGTCGCGCTCCCGGCGGGCGGCCGCCAGGGCGTCGGCGTAGTGCCACTGGCCGGGCTGGCGTTCCCCGGCGACGTAGAGGCCACAGTCGACCACGCCGCTGCGCTCCGGCCCGGCCGGAGCCGGGATGCGGGGGGAACCGTCGGCGTTGAGGATGCGGGACATGGCCCGGACCGGCGCCGCCCAGGCCCGTGGGCTGAGTGCCCGCCCGGCGTGCTGGTTGGTCGGCCGCTCCCCCTGGCCCCGATCCGTCATGGCGTCCTCCTCCCCACGCTGCTGCGGCTTGCAGGCTACGCCCCCCGGCCCGACCCGGCCCGTCGACGACCGCCGCCGCAAGGCGGCACCGGAACGAACGTCAGGCAAGAAGAGGGTGACCTCCATCACAGCGGCGGAGCGGGCCGTTCGCGGACACCGGCGGGCGGGCGCCGCGACACGCCGTGGTGGCGCCGGGCGGGCCGCGCCGCGTTCAGGGGGGTGAGGGGCGACACGGCCCACCCGGCGCCGGTGGGGGCGGGGGGTGATGCTGGGCGGCGTCGCGCGCGTACGGCTGCCCGACCGGTGGTCGAGCCGCTCGTGGCAGGTGAGCGACGCTCGCAGCATTGTGAGCCGCCGGCCGGCCCGAGGGCTCACCCGAGCCGGCCGGCATCGCCAAAGTGTCGGAAACCCGACAGATATCAGCCCCGGACGGCGGCCACGGCCTCCGCGAGCCGGCGGACGCCCTCGTCGATCCGGTCCGCGGTGACGGCGGAGAAGGCCAGCCGGAGCGCGTGCCGCCCGCCGTCGACCATGAAGTCGCTGCCCTTGACCACGGCAACGCCCCGCTCCGCGGCGGCCGGGGCGAGCCGGGCCACGTCCACGTCCGCCGGGAACTCCACCCAGAGGAAGTAGCCGCCGTCCGGCTCGACGAAGCTGGCCTCGGGAAGGTGCCGGCGCAGCGACTCGGCGAGAATCCGGGCCCGCTCGCCGAGGGCGGTCGACACGGTCTCGATCGACCGCACGATGTCCCCGGAGACGCAGAACTGGTGCACGATCGCCTCGGAGACCATGCCGGGCGAGATGTAGAGGCTGGTCGCCTTCTTTGCGATATCGGCGATCAGGTCCGCCGGGCCGACCAGGTAGCCGACCCGGACGCCCGGGCAGACCGTCTTGGTGAAGCTGGAGGCGTGCACCACCACGTTGCGGGTGTCCAACGAGAGCATCGACGGCAGCGCCTCGCCCCGGAACCGGATGTCGGCGTACGGATCGTCCTCGAAGATCGTGAACTCGTACTCGGCGGCCAGGTCGAGCAGCTCGCGGCGCTTCTCCAGGGAGAGCGTCACGCCGGCCGGGTTCTGGTAGTTCGGGATGACGTGCGCCAGCCGGGGCCGCACCCCGGACTCCAGCAGCTTGCGCAGCTCGGCGGTGTCCAGGCCGTCCGGCTGGATCGAGACGCCGTGGATCTCGCCGCCCATCCGCTGAAGGTTGAGCAGGGTCCGGTCGTACGTGGGGCGCTCCACCACCACCGCGTCGCCCCGGCGGATCAGGTGATCGAAGAGGAACGCGTCCGCCTGGAGCGAGCCGTTGGTGAGCAGCACCTGATCCGCCTCGACACCGTGCTTCTGTGCGATCCACTTCCGCAGGGGCGGGTATCCGACGGAGGTGCCGTACGCCGTGATTCCGGCGGGGTCGGCGTCGAAGGCGCGGACGGCGGCTGCCTTGAGACCCTCGACATCCACGATGTCCAGCGAGGGTGCTCCACGGGCAAACGAGATCAACTGCTCGGCGGTCATGCGCACGAGCCTAGGGCCTGCCCCGGCCGGTCCGACCGGCATACACGCCAAGTTCAACATGCGAGCAGACGATCCATCGTCGGACGTGAGTCGGGCTCTCGTCGACGGGTCGTTCCGGCCGGTCGGGGGCCACCCGGACAGGTGCGGGCGACCCCCGGCCGGGACTCAGCCCACCGCGAGCCGCTGCTGCGACCAGACCCGCATCAGGTCACGCACGGAGATCACCCCGGCCACCTCCCGACCGTCGAGCACCACGAGGTGACGGAAGCCGCCCCGGGCCATCGCCGCGGCCGCCTCCTCCACCGTCCACTCCGGACCGGCGTAGACGACGTCCCAGCTCACGTGCGTCCTGGTCCGTTCCACGTCACAGTCCAGCCCGGCCCCGATCGCGTTGAGCACGTCACGTTCGGTCATGATCCCGACCCCTTCGGAGTCCGGGTCGATCACCACCGCCGAGCCGACCCGGCGGGCCGACATCATCTGGGCGGCCTGACGGAGCGTGTGCTCCGGGCCGACCATGAGCACCTGGCTGGACATAGCTTCCCGAACCTGCATCACGCATCACCCCTTTGGGACGGCGGCACCCGGTACCCACATGGTGGGCCCACGCGGCAGATCGGGACAAGCCCAGCGAGCTGCCGGAGGGCCGGAACGCGGGGCGATCGAGCTGGAGACCGACCGGCGCGCGGCCGGCCCGTACGCGGCGCTCACCGCCGAGGAGCGGCTGACGGTGCTGGCCGACCTGCCCAGCTGAAGCCATGGTTGGCGGCAGCCCCACCGTCACGCGGCGCTATCCTCCACGGTGACCTGGAGTCGTACGAGGGAGGACCCGGCATGATCGGGATGGTGCTCGCGGCCGGTGCGGGGCGCCGACTGCGCCCGTACACCGACACCCTGCCCAAGGCGCTGGTGCCGGTGGACGGTGAGACCACCATCCTGGATATCGCGCTGCGCAACCTCGCCGAGGTCGGGCTCACCGAGATCGTGATCGTCGTCGGGTACGCCGCCGACGCGGTGGTCGCGCGCCAGGCGGAGCTGGAGCAGCGCTACGGCGTGAAGCTCACCCTCGTGCACAACGACCGCGCCGAGGAGTGGAACAACGCGTACTCGCTCTGGCTGGCCCGGGAGCACTTCGCCCGGGGTGTGCTGCTGGTCAACGGCGACACCGTGCACCCGGTGAGCGTGGAGAAGACCCTGCTCGCCGAACGCGGCCCGGGCATCCTGCTGGCGATCGACAACATCAAGGCGCTGGCCGAGGAGGAGATGAAGACCACCTTCGACGCCGCCGGCCAGCTCACCCGGATCACCAAGATCATGGACCCGGGCGAGGCGTACGGGGAGTACATCGGCGCGACGCTGATCGAGCCGCAGGTGGCCGACGCGCTCGCCGACGCGCTGGAGACGACCTGGCGGCGTGACCCGAACCTCTACTACGAGGACGGCTACCAGGAGTTCTCCGACCGGGGCGGCGAGGTGCGGGCGGCGCCGATTGGCGACGTCTCCTGGGTCGAGGTCGACAACCACGCCGACCTGGCCCGGGCGAGGGAGATCGCGTGCCGCTACTAGCCCGGACGATCCTCACCCCGCTGCACATCGACGTGCGGCGTGGCGCGGTGGCCGACCTGGCGACGATCCTCGCCGACGGGCGGATCTCCGCCGGCGGCGACGTGGCGGTGGTGGTCGGGCCGGGGCAGGGCGAGCAGATCGCCGAGCTGATCCGGCCGTCGCTGCGCTCGGCGGACGTGTTCACCGTGGCCGGCGGCACCCTGGACGCCGCCGACGACCTTGGCGCGAAGCTCCGCGCCCGCTCGTACGACGCCGTGGTGGGCATCGGCGGCGGCAAGACCATCGACGTGGCGAAGTACGCAGCCACCCGGCGCGGGCTGCCGATGGTGACCATGGCGACCAGCCTGGCCAACGACGGCATCGCCTCCCCGGTGGCCAGCCTGATCACCGACGGAATCAAGGGCTCTTACGGGGTGCACATCCCGATCGCGGTGATCGTCGACCTGGACTTCGTGGAGGCCGGCCCGGAGCGGCACAACCGGGCGGGCATCGGCGACGTGGTGAGCAACATCAGCGCGCTGGCGGACTGGGAGCTGGCCCGGCAGGTCCGCGGCGAGCCGGTCGACGGGCTGGCCGCCTCGCTGGCCCGGATGGGCGCCGAGGCGGTACTGGCCCACCACGGCGACATGACCGACGACGCGTTCGTCACCGTGCTCGCCGAGGCGCTGATCTCCACCGGCCTGGCCATGGCGGTCTGCGGCACCAGCCGCCCGGCCAGCGGCGGCTGCCACGAGATCATGCACGCGATCGACGCGCTCTACCCGGGCACCGCCTCGCACGGCGAGCTGGCCGGCCTGGGCGCACTCTTCTGCACCTTCCTGCGCGGCGACCGGCGGCGCCTGGAGGAGATGTCGGCCTGCCTGGCCCGGCACGGCCTGCCCCGGCTCCCCGCCGACGTGGGGCTGAGCGACGACCAGTTCGTGGAGGCGGTGCAGTTCGCGCCGGCCACCCGCCCGGACCGGTACACCATCCTCGAACACCTGGCGATGTCACCTACCGAGACGCGGGAGCGGCTGGCAGACTACGCCGATGCACTCCGCGACCACCTCGGCTGAGCCGTCCCGCCCCACCGTCGCCGACTTCCACCGGGTCAACCGGGGTGGGGGTCTGTTCAGCGAGTCGGTCAGCCAGTGGCTCGGCGCGGTCTTCGCGCTGGTCGCCCAGCGCCTCGGGCTGCGCCCGACCGCGCTGACCATCACCAACCTGGTGCTCGGCCTGGCCACCTCGGTGACCGTGGTGGCGCTCGCCGGCCGGGTCGCCGCCGGCGACGTGCCGGCCTGGGTGGTCGGGCTGGCCGCGCTGGTCGGCTGGCAGGTCGCGTACGCGCTGGACTGCGCCGACGGGCAGCTGGCCCGGGTGGCAGGGCAGGGCAGCGCGGCGGGCGCCCGGGTGGACGTGCTCTGCGACGTGGCCGCCCAGATCGCGCTGGTGGCCGCCCTGGCGGCGACCGCCGTGGCGCAGCGGCCGGAGACGCCGACCTGGCTGGTCGCGGTCTTCGCCGGCACCTGGATGGTCAACCTGGTGACCTCGGTGATGCAGTCCGGCCCGAACGCCGCCAGCATGGTCACCTCGACGTCGCTGCCGGTACGCCTGGTGAAGCTGGTCCGCGACTACGGCGCGGTGATCTTCGTGGCCGCGCTGGTGCTGATGGTCGCCCCCGCCCTCACCTTCTGGGTGGTGGTCGCCTTCACCATCGTCAACGGCGGCTTCCTGCTGGCCAGCATCGCCTTCTCCGCCCGCGCCTCCCTCCGCTGACCCACGTCGGGTCTGCGACGGACGTGACGGTGTTCCGCGTCGGGCGTGACGGCGGCCGGAGCCTGGCAGGCGTACCCGCCCCGCACGCTTTGGAGCTGATGACGTAGACGAATCACGGCTCGCCGGGCCGCCTGATTCGTTCACGTCATCAGGTCCAAAGCGTCTGCACGTGTCGTGCTGCCGCCGTGGGCCGTGGTTCCTGGTGAATGAGACACGGTCTTTCAGGAGGCGGGGGTCAGGGTCAGCGGCGGGCGACGCCGGCGTAGAGGTCGAGGAGGCGCTTGGTGACCACGTCGGGGTGGAAGGTCTGCTCGTAGCGGAGCCGGGCCGGGGCGGAGAGCGCGGCGGCGCCGGCCCTCGCGACCGGGAGGGCGGCGGCCATCGCGGCCGGCTCGGGGGGCACCACCCAACCGGCGGTGCCGGTGACCACGCCGGCCGGCAGCGGCGCCGGATCCTGCCCGGCAACGGCGGATGTGACGGCGGCCGGCCCGGTGCCGGCAGGCTCCCGGGGACCGTCCGCCCCGACCAGGTACGGGATGCCGCCGAGCGCGGTGCCGAGCACCGGTCGACCGCTGGCCAGCGCCTCGATGATCACGGTCGGCAGGACGTCGTGCCACATCGATGCGGCGATCACCACCGCGCTCGCCTCGACCGCGGCGCGTACCCCGGCCCGGTCGAGCTGGCCCAGGTAGACCACGTCGGCGCGCTCGGCGGCGGCCGCCTCGACCAACGGCCGCAGCTCGCCGTCCCCGGCGACGCGCAGCGTGCCCAGCGTGCCCACCGGGTGCCGGCGCCACGCCTCCAGCAGCAGGTCGACGCCCTTCTCCGGGGTGAGCCGGGCCATGTAGAGGAACCCGTCGCCGAGCGGAGCCGGCCGGCCCGGGTCGGGCACGGAGTTGGGCTTGACCACGATCCGCTCGTCCGGGATGCCGTAGTCGCGCAGGTGGTCGGCGATCGCGGAGGTCAGCGCGATGAACCGGTCGACCGAGCGCCAGGTGCCCCGGTGCACGGCCAGGGTGGTCGCCATCAGCGCGCTCTGCGCCCGGGAGCCCCGGTAGCAGCGGTGCACGATCGCCGGCACGCCCAGCGCCCGGCCCTTGCAGTCCTGGCAGATCATCCCGTCCCGGAAGTAGATCCCGGAGGAGCAGACCTGCCGGTAGTTGTGCACCGTCTGCACCACCGGCACGCCGTGCCGGTGCGCGGTTCGCACCACCCAGGGCGAGAGCAGCGGGTACGGGTTGTGCAGGTGCAGCACGTCAGGGCGGTGCTCGGTGAGCAGCCGGGCCAGGTCGTCCTGGGCGCGCGGGGCGTAGATCGGGGAGATCGGCAGCAGCGCCTTGGCCGCCTTCGACATCGACGGGATCTCGTCCGAGCTGCGGAGGAACGGCAGCACCTCGACGCCGGCAGCGGTGAGCTGCGCGATCTCCGAGTCGACGATGGTGTTCTCGCCGGACGGCTGGGCTTCCCGGTACCGGTTGTGTGCCACCACGATTCTCACGGGAAAGAAGGCTACCGTTGGAACGTGCCCGAACTACCGGAGGTGGAGGCGCTCGCGGGTCACCTGCGTGAGCGCGCGGTGGGGCGGCGGGTCGACCGGGTCGACGTCGCCGCGATCAGCGCCCTGAAGACGTACGACCCGGCGCCCTCGGCGCTGTCGGGCCGGGCGGTGGTGGACGCCCGCCGGCACGGCAAGTTCCTCGACGTGGTCGTCGACGGCGGCCTGCACCTGGTGGTGCACCTGGCCCGGGCGGGCTGGCTGCACTACCGGGAGGCCTTCCCGTCGACCGCCCCACTGCGCCCCGGCAAGGGCCCGGTGGCGCTGCGGGTACGCCTCGACGACGGCTCCGGCTTCGACCTGACCGAGGCGGGCACCCAGAAGAAGCTGGCCGCGTACCTGGTGACCGATCCGGCGCAGGTGCCCGGGGTGGCGAAGCTGGGCCCGGACGCGCTCGGCGCCGACCGGGCGACCTTCGCCGAGCGGCTGCGCAGCCGGCGGGGGCAGGTCAAGGGGGTGCTGACCGACCAGGCGGTGCTCGCCGGGGTCGGCAACGCGTACTCCGACGAAATCCTGCACGCGGCGAAGCTCTCGCCGTTCGCGATCACCGACCGGCTCACCGACGACCAGATCGCCGCGCTGCACGCGGCGACCCGGGCGGTGCTCGGCGACGCGGTCCGCCGCTCACTCGGGCAGCGGGCGGCGGAGCTGAAGGGCGAGAAGCGCTCCGGGCTGAAGGTGCACGCCCGGACCGGCCTGCCCTGTCCGGTCTGTGGCGACACGGTGCGGGAGGTGTCCTTCGCCGATTCGAGCCTCCAGTACTGCCCGACCTGCCAGACCGGCGGCAAGCCGCTGGCTGACCGTCGGTTGTCCCGGCTCGTACGGTGAGTGACGACACTCGGTGGTTACGGAGCGGAATCGCCCCGGGCGCGTGGAAGCTGCCCGTCCGCGTCTCTACCGGGGTCGCCATCCATCGGTATAGTGGCTCGGTCCCCGGCTTCGAAAACTGACGTGGAGTCGGCCGGATCCCCGCTGGCAACACCAGACGCAATGTCCCTCGGGTCAGCGTCGGGCCCACTGGCAGCGTGGGAGACTGGAACGGTGGGCGACCCGGGCCCCTCACGGCGAGTGAGCGGCGCGTGTCATGCGGGAGGACATGGGTGAGGTGACGACAAGCCTCCAGCGCCCGGTAACCAACACAGGCCGGAGCAAACTCGTGCGGCACGTCGACAGCTTCGAGATCCAGCCGCCGACACCGCCGTCGCACAACGGCGTACCCCGGTCGGCGTGGGCGAGGGCCCGTCGGCGGGTGTCCCGCTGGCACCGCCCGTACACCGTCGCCCTGCTGCTGCTCGACTTCGCCGCCGTGGTGCTGGCCGACTGGATCGCCCAGGAGGCCTTCGGCCAGGCGCGGGCCGGCTTCTACAACGCCCAGGAGGATCCCACCTGGTTCTACACCGTGGCGTTCCTGCTGCTGCCGCTCGGCTGGCTGGTCATCCTCTGGGGCAACCGGGCGTACGACCGCCGCTACCTCGGCCTCGGCCCCGAGGAGTTCAAGCGGGTCACCCGGGGCGGCATCGCGGTCGCCGCCACGGTCTCCTTCGTCGCCTTCGCCACCAAGACGACGGGCCTGTCGCGCTGGACAGTCGGTTTCGCCCTGCTCGGGGCGTTGGTACTGATCCTGCTCGGGCGGCTGACCGCCCGGTTCGTGCTGCACACCGTCCGCAGCCGCGCCGGCCACGCCGGGCACCGGATGGTGCTGGTCGGCACCCTGCCGGAGGCGCTGGAGGTCTACACCGCGGTCACCCGCAACCCGAGCGCCGGCCTGGTGCCGGTCGCCATCCACATCACCGACGGGTACGCCGCCGCCCGGGGCATCGAGACCCCGGTCCCGGTGTACGCCGGCCGGGACGTCCTCGCCCTGGTCCGCGAGGTCGGCGGCGACACCATCGCGGTCTGCGGGTCGGCCAGCGCCGAGCCGGGCGAGCTGCGCCGGCTGGCCTGGCAGCTGGAGGGCTCCGGCGTCGACCTGGTGGTCGCCCCGCAGCTGACCGACATCGCCGGTCCCCGGGTGCACATCCGCCCGATCGAGGGCCTGCCGCTGCTGTATGTCGAGGAGCCGACCCTGTCGGGCCCGGCGCTGCTGATCAAGAACCTGATGGACCGGGTCGCCGCCGGGCTGGGCCTGCTGGTGCTGGCACCGGTCTTCGCGGCCATCGCCCTCGCGATCCGGATCTCCGACCCCGGGCCGGTCTTCTTCCGGCAGCCCCGGGTCGGCCACGAGGGCCGCACCTTCCGGGTCTGGAAGTTCCGGACCATGTACGTCGACGCCGAGGAGCGGCTGGCCGGTCTGGTCGACCAGAACGAGACCGACGGCATGATGTTCAAGATGAAGCAGGACCCGCGAGTCTTCCCGGTGGGCCGCTTCCTGCGCGCCTCCTCGCTGGACGAGCTGCCCCAGCTGATCAACGTGCTCTGGGGTGAGATGTCGTTGGTCGGGCCGCGTCCGCTGCCCGCCGACGACGGCGATTTCCTGGGCGACGTGCGGCGCCGGCTGCTGGTCCGTCCGGGCATGACCGGGCTGTGGCAGGTCTCCGGCCGCTCCGACCTGTCCTGGGACGAGGCGGTCCGGCTGGACCTCTACTACGTCGACAACTGGTCGCTGGCGTACGACCTGAGCATCCTGTGGCGGACGGTGGCCGTGGTGCTGTTCCGCAAGGGCGCGTACTGACGCTTCCCCCGGCTGTTCTGGGCGGAATGCGCGTCTCCGGGACCGGATACCGTCGACCGCCCTGACGGCCGGGTACGGCCAGGGCTTGGCGTGGCGGCCCGCAGGGGCCAGGATCGCTGCGTGGGTGGCAACCTCTCCGCCGTCGTCGGCGTCGTCTCGCTGGTCACCGCGCTGGCCGCCGCGCTCTGGGCGGTGCTGCGGCTGCGTGGCCGGCGGGGCATCGCCACCGCCACCCAGCGGGCCACCTACGAGGTGCTGCACACCGCCGGCCTGGCCGCCGAGCCGCTGCGCGCCGGCCTGAACCCGGCGGGCGCGGCGAAGGCCGTACGCCACCTGCGGACCCTGGTGGGGGCGGCCGGGCTGGCGCTCACCGACCGGGACGCGCTGCTCGCCCTCGACGGGCGCGGCGGGCACCACGGCGACCAACTGCTCGCGGCGGCCCGGCGGACGGTGGAGGCGGGCCGGTCGACGGTGCTCGGCGATGCGGAGCTGCACTGCGACCGGGTCGACTGCCCGGTACGCGGGGCGGTGCTCGCGCCGTTGAGCGCGCAGGGCCGGGTGGTCGGGGCGCTGGTGGCGGTCGCCGACGGCCCACCCGCGCCCGGGCTGGTGCAGGCCACCCTGGAGACCGCGCACTGGGCCGGCAACCAGCTCGCCCTGGCCGAGCTGGACTCGTCCCGGGAGCGGCTGGCCCGGGCGGAGATCCGCGCGCTGCGCGCCCAGATCAGCCCGCACTTCATCTACAACGCGCTGGCCGCGATCGGCTCGTTCGTCCGCACCGACCCGGAACGGGCCCGGGAGCTGATCCTGGAGTTCGCCGAGTTCACCCGGTACTCGTTCCGGGCGCACGGCGAGTTCACCACGCTGGCGGAGGAGCTGCGCTCGATCGACCGCTACCTGACCATCGAACGGGCCCGGTTCGGCGACCGGCTGCAGGTGCGGTTGCAGATCGCCCCGGAGGTGCTGCCGGTGACGCTGCCGTTCCTCTGCCTGCAACCGCTGGTGGAGAACGCCGTGCGGCACGGGTTGTCCCGCAAGCCCGGCACCGGCATGGTGAGCATCGAGGCCCGGGACGCGGGCGCGGAGTGTCACATCACCGTGGAGGACGACGGAGTGGGGATGGATCCGGCCACGCTGACCGCGGGGATCGCGGAGCTGGCCCGCGCCAGCAGCGACCCGACCGACGACCAGGGCCAGCACGTCGGCCTCTCCAACGTCGACGAGCGGCTCCGGTCGGTCTTCGGGGACCGGTTCGGCCTGGTCGTCGAGACCGGCCCCGGCTCGGGTACGAAGGTGAGCCTGCGGGTGCCGAAGTTCCACCCGGGCGTACGGGCGGGATCGTGAACGAGCGCAGCGACCGGATCAGCGGAGTGAACGCGTCCGGATTTCTCCGGGTGCTGGCGGTCGACGACGAGCCGCCGGCGCTGGACGAGTTGGCGTACCACCTGCGGGCCGATCCCCGGGTGGCCCGGCTGCACACGGCGGGCGACGCGACCGAGGCGCTGCGGGTGCTCCGCGACGCCGACGTGGACGTGGTCTTCCTGGACATCCGGATGCCCGGCCTGGACGGGATGGAGCTGGCCCGGGTGCTGCGCCGGTTCGCCCGGCCCCCGGCGATCGTCTTCGTCACCGCGTACGACGACGGCGCGGTGGACGCCTTCGACCTGGGCGCCACCGACTACGTCCGCAAGCCGGTACGCGCCGACCGGCTGGCCGAGTCGCTGCGCCGGGTGATCGGGTCCCGGGTGGTGCCGTCGCATCCGGCGGCCCTGGCGCGGGCGGAGGAGGACCCGACCATCCCGGTCGAGCTGGCCGGGACGACCCGGATGCTGCCCCGTTCGGCGGTGCGCTGGGTGGAGGCGCAGGGCGACTACGCGCGGCTGCACACCGCCGACGATTCGCACCTGGTCCGGGTGTCGCTGGCGACGCTCGCGGAACGGTGGGCGGACGCCGGGTTCGTGCGGATCCACCGGTCGTACCTGGTGCAGCTGAAGCTGATCGCCGAGCTGCGCCTGGTCAACTCGGGCTACGTGGTGGTGATCGACTCCACGGAGCTGCCGGTGAGCCGGCGGCACACCCGGGAACTGAAGGACAAGCTGGTCCGAGCGGCGAAGCAGGACTGGAATCGCTGAGCCGGGAATAATCCCTGGAAGTCGTACACTGTACGGTAGGCCCTACGACACCGGGAGGCCACCCATGACCGTGTTCGACCCCGCCGCCGAGTTCGACCGCCAGCTCGACGGGCTGATCCGGCTGGGCTACCCGGCCCTCGCCGGGCGCTCCGAAGCCGCCTTCCGCGACCTGGTCACCCCGCTGCGCGACGCCGCCGTGACCGGAGCGGGCGGGCTGCCCCCGCCGACCGAGGCTCGGGTGCCGTTCCTGCTGGTGACCACCCGCGACCTGGTCGCGGTGCCGGAGCGGCTGGCGCTCACCACGCTGGCCGGCAAGCGCAAGCCCGGCTTCCTCGACCGGAACTTCCCCCTCGACGACCTGCCGAGATTCGACCCGATCAAGGAGCTGGAGGCGCCGGCCGGGCCGGCGTACCTGCTCTTCGACATCGACCGGGGCGAGGAGTCCCGCAACCTGCCGCCCGCCGCCGCGATGGAGCAGATGGCCGCCCAGGAGCGGCTGCCGCTCACCATCGACGAGGGGATCGCCTTCATCACCCACTTTCCCGCCGCGCTGGCCAGCAACCGGTGCTTCTCGCTGGTCGGGTCCCGGTGCGGGGACCGGCGGGTGCCGGCGCTCTGGATCAGCCAGGGCGCGCCCAAGCTGGGCTGGTGCTGGAACGGCAACCCGCACACCTGGCTCGGCTCCGCCTCGGCCCGCCCGGAACGGGTGGGCCTGGAGTGACCGTCGCGGGGACGGCCGGGGAATGCTGGCCCCGGCCGTCCCGGCTCGATCAGTCGGGAAGCCAAAACCGGGTCCAGGTCGTGCCGTCCGTGGTGAGCTGCACGTGGTCCGCGCCGAGCACCGACATGTCGTCGCGGCCGTAGAGCCAGGCGAACCCGGGAGCGCCCCCGACCGCGCCGTCGAGCCGGTCGTACTCGCGTGCGGTGGCGAAGTGCCGCCCCCCGTCCCGGCTCACGTGCAGGGACGAGACGTTGGGCACCGTCATGTTGCCCGACTGGGCGACCATCAGGGATCCGTCCGAGCCGACGACGAGAGACCTGTTCTCGGCCGATTTCGGCAGGTCAGTGCCGACGTCCGCCCAGGTCCGTCCGCCGTCCGTGGTACGCAGCAGCCGCGCCGGGCCACTGGCCGCCATGGCCCCGGCCGGCGGTGTGGGCGCGATCAACAGGTACGCCTCCCGTTCGCCCACCCCGGTAACCGCGATCACGTCCGTCCCGACGGCCGGCCGCCAGGTGTTCCAGGTGGCGCCCCGGTCCACGCTGCGCGCGACCATCATGACGTTCGGCGGCCCCGGCCAGTAGGTCACCCAGATCGTCCCGTCCAGGCTCGGGTAGATGCTGAACGGCGGGTACGGCGACGGTGGCTCACCCGTGAGCCGGTACACCGTCCCGGTCGCCGGGTCCACGGCCACCGGCTCGCGGAGCGCGCTGCAGCCCTGCTGGCAGAAGACCGGCCGCGCCTTCGCCGGAAATGCGGACACCGTCACCATGGACTGCTCCGCGTCCCGCCAGGTCCGGCCGTAGTCGGTGGAGAGCCTTGACCGGTCGCCGTCCCGAACCAGGTAGGAGCGCTGTCCGAGGACCGCGAACTCCAGGGAGGCCTCCTCGTTCCCCGATACGTTCAGCCGGCAGGAGGTGGCCCGGTACCTGGCCGCGTCGTAGTCCGTCCAGCTCCGGCCACCGTCCTCGGTGTGCGTGAAGCGGATGCTGCAGATGCGGGACTCCACGCCCACCCCTGAGTCCGGCCCGGTCATGAAGAGCTGCGTGGCCCGGTCCTGGATTGCCGGGGGCTGGTCCGGACCTGCCCAGTTGGCCCCACGGGTGCCGGCGGCCAGAGGCAGGACCGCCATGCTGGCGAAGGCGACGACGAGGGCCAAGGCCACCCCGACGGTGCGCCGACGGCGGGCCCGGGCGTCCGCCCACAGGTCGTCCAGGGGCGGCTGGCGGACGGCGTCGGCGATCGTCTCGACGTCGAAGCCAGTGAACTCACAATCGGACATCGATCCTCCCGGTGCTCGTGCTGTCGGTGACGTCGGAGCCGGTGAGCAGCGCCGCCAGCGCCCGCCGGCCCCGGGACAGGCGGGACTTGACCGTGCCGGCGGAGACGCCGAGCGTCGCCGCCACCTCGTCCACCGGCAGGTCGACGAGGTAGTGCAGGGCCAACGCGTGCCGCTGCCCGACCGGCAGCTGCCGCAGCGCGGCGAGCAGGGCCAGGTGCTCCGGCGAGCGGTCGGCGACGGCCGGCGGCGGGCCGATCCGGCGCAGCAGCCCGTCCAGCACCCGGCCGCGGCGGTGCCGGCTGCGGGCCACGTTCACCGCCACCCGGCGCAGCCACGCCTCCGGGTTCTCCAGCCCGGCGAAGCGCCGGGGCGCGGCCAGGGCGCGGGTGAACGCCTCCTGGACCGCCTCCTGCGCCTCGTTCAGGTCACCGGTCACCGCGTACAGCTGGACCACCAGCCGCCGGAAACAGCCGGCGTAGACCTCCGCGATCAGGTCGTCGTCGGACACCGTCACCTCCCTCCTCCACCAACTCCACCCACGGCGGGCCGGAAAGGTTCCCGGGTACGCCGAAGGGCGCCCCGGACGGACCGGGACGCCCTTCGGCAGGTGGCAGGGTCAGCGGGTCGGCCGGCTCCCGGAGCCGAGTGCGACGAAGCGGGTGCCCCCCCTACCGCTCGCCGTACCCGGGTAGCGGTAGAAGGTGCCGACGACGTCTGTCACCAGGTGCGTGCTGCCGGAGAGGTTGTGCGCGTTGAACTGGTGGCCCGGGACGATCCCGGTGAGCACGGCGTTGGAGACCGTCTGCCCCGCAGCCGGGTTCAGGTTGCTCGACGTCGGCTTGAGCAGGGCCGCCGGCCACACCGTGATCACGGTGTTGTTCGTCGGGGCGACCGCGGTCACGTTCGTCACCAGCGCCGCGGTGTCCGAGGGGATCTCCTCCCGGTACGCGCTGACCGACCGGGTCGTGTTCGGGCCGAGGGCGCCGCCGGTGATGCCGAGCCCGACGCGGCTGTCCACGATCCGGGTCGGCCTCAGTGGCCGGAACCGCAGCCCGTCGGGGACCTGCCCGTCGTCCATGACACCGACCAGGTCCACCACGATGTTCGACGTCTGTGCGGTGTGGACACCGAACGACGGGACGGCGTGCCCGGTGCCGCAGTCGGTGCAGGAGCCGGTCTTGACGATCGTCAGGTTCGGCACCACCTTTCCGGCGCCGTAGTTCACGGTCGACGAGGTCGGCAGGGCCCCCTCGCCGGACCAGACGGTGAGGAAACCGTCCTTGACCGGGTTGACCGCCGTGACGTTCAGGACCAGCCCCCGGACGTGGCCGCTCAACTCCGGGCCGAAGTCGGTCCAGAGCTGCACGGCGCGTCCCGCCTGGACGGCGCCTCCCGTCAGCCGGGAGTCGAACAACCGGGTCGGGTCGAGCGCGCCGTACTGGCCGCCGACGCCGACCTTGGCGAGGTCCAGGTAGTCACCGGCGTAGAAACCGACCACGTCGACCACCACGTCGGTGGCGCCGTTGCGGTTGTAGATCGAGACCTTGCCGGCGGCGCCGACCTTCACCGTGACGTTGTTGGAGCCGAGCCACCCCGCCGGAAAGTTGATCGAGGAGGCGTCGGGGCGCGTCTCGCCCGCCGGGTAGACGTTGAGGAAGCTGGCGGCCGTCGGATTGGTCACCGTCACGTTCAGCACCACCGAGCCGACCCCGACCGACGGTACGCCGCCGCGGCCCTCCACCACGAGGTCGACCGTCTGCCCGGCGCCGATCTTCGCCTTGGGGGCGCCCAGCCCCGACCGGGTGTCCATCAGGCGCTGCGGCGGCAGGGGGTAGTACATGCCGGTGACGCCGTAGGCGGCGCGGTAGGTCAACGGCACGACGCGCTGCCCGTGGCTGCTGTTGTCGGGCAGGACGAGGTTGGCGGTGTGGGTGCCGGTCAGAGTCGCCCGGCTGGCGACGGTCACCGTGCAACCGGCCCCCGGGGCGACCGTACGGCCCGAGCAGGTGTCGGCGGTGACGGCGAACTGGCCCGGCGCGGACCCGGTCAGGCGCGCCGCGCCGAAGACCTCGGGCACGCTGCCCCGGGACGCGAAGCTCACCGTACGGGTGGCGCCCGCGCCGCCGACCTCCAGGCTGCCAAGGTCGACCTGACCCGGGCTGGGGACGGCCGCGACGTAGTCCACCGTCGAGTTCCAGCGGAGTTCCCCGCTGAGGGTGCCCGGGTCGCCATCGCAGTGGTACTCGTACGACGCCACGAAGGAGCTGATCATCTGCGTGCCCTGGTCGCGAACGACCTCGGCCACTGCGACGGAGGCGGCGACGGTGTTGCACGCCGAGCCCGGCGTGGTGATCTCGACCTTGGCCTGGCCGGAGTCCGCCGAGCGTGCGGCCGGATAGGTCTGCCCGGCCACCCACGCCGACCCGGTCGGCGGGCGCAGGAGGACCTCGATGTACTGCTCGCCCCGAACGCCCTTGAGGCGGAGCGTGTCGCCGGAGGATGGATAGCCGGTGACGGTGGCGTTGTCCGGGGTCCAGGCGTCGGAGGCCGGGACGGGGGTGTAGCCGTGGTCGCCGCGATCGGCGGTGATGGCGGTGAAGGGGGCGGTCGGAGCGGCGGAGGCCGCCTCTGGCAGCACGGTGACCACACCTGCCAGTGCGACGGTGACGCCGAGCAGTGCGCGGGACATGCGCATGGACACCTCGGATGAGGAGAGGTGGACGACGGTCCGCCCAGGGTAGTGGCCGCTCCCGACGGGCGGCAAGAAGCTCTTCGTGACCGGCGACCGCACCGGCGCGGGCACGTTGGTGGCGCGTACGGTGAGCGGCTACCGGCTGGCCAGCGTGACAGGTCCGGTCGGCCTGACAAGCCGATCCATACGGGTACGGACGGCGCCGGGGTGCCCCGGTCGAACCGGAGCGCCCCGACGCGGTTCCGCCGACTACCGGCGGGCGTATCCCGAGACGCCGCTGCCGGCCACCTTCCACTGCGGACCGGCGGCCAGGGTGCTGGCACCGGCAGGGCTGGCGGTGCCGGGGTACAAATAGAGCTGGCCGGCCAGGTCAGCGATCACCTGGGTGTAACCCGCCAGGTTGTGCACGTTGAACGCGTCCTGCGGGCCGAGCTCGCCGAGCACCCCGTTGGAGACGATCTGACCGGCCTCCGGGTTCAGGTTGCTCGCGGTCGGCTTGGCCATGTCGGTGTCGGCAGGCCAGACGGTGAGCACCGTGTTCCGCTCCGCCGCAATCCCGGTCACGTTCATCACCAGCACCCGGGTGTCGTCGCCGAGCACCCCACCGGGCTGCGTCGTGGCGGACAGGTCGACCCTGCCGGTCTCGCCCGGGTTGAGGGGACGCAGGCGCCTCCCGATCCGGCTGTCCACGATCCGTAACGAAGGGGTCGCGCGGAGGCGCAGGCCGTCGGCGACCGTGCCGTCGTCGATCACGCCGACCAGGTCGACCACCAGGTGCGTGGTGGCGGAACTGTGGATCATGTAGCGGGGCGCACCTTCGACGCCGCAGCCCCACGAAGGGCAGGGCTGGGTCTTGACGTACGCCAGGTTCGGCACCACCTTGCCGGCCCGGTAGTTGACCGTGGAGATGTCCGGCACGGCGTTCTCCCCGGACCAGGCGGTGAGGAAACCGTCCTTTTGCGGACTGACCGCGGTGATGTTGAGGACGAGCGCCCTGACATGCTTGTTGTAGTCCACCTGGCCGAACTCGGCGAAGTCCACCCACCCGTTGAGAGCGGCCCCCGCGGGCAGGGCTCCCCGGTGATCGGTGCGGCTGTCGAAGAGCCGGAGCGGCTTCAACGGCCGGTACTGCCCGCCCCGACCCAGCCCGGCCGGCTCCGCGCTGGTGCCGGCGTAGAAGCCGAGCACGTCGGCGACCACGTGGGTATACCCGGCGCGGTTGTAGATCGAAACTTTCCCGTCCGCGCCGAGCATGGCGGTGACGTTGTTGGATCCCAGCCAGTTCGTGGGGAAGTTGACGGACGAGGCCTCGGGCTTGATGCCGCCGCTCGGATAAACGGTGAGAAAGCTGCTGGCGGTGGACCCGGTGACGGTCAGGTTGAGTACGACGGCGGCGACGCCGCTGGCCGGGACACCACCCCGGCCTGCGACCTGCAGCGTGAGCGAGGCGTTGGGGCCGAGCTTGCCCGTACGCCCCCCGAGCCCCGATCGGGTGTCCAGCAGGCGGCTGGGAGCGATCGGGTAGTAGCTGCCCTTGACGCCGTCCACCCCGGTGGCCTCGACCGGCATGGCCCGTTTACCGGCCGGGGTGTTGTCGGGCAGGTAGATCACCGCTTTCGCGACACCGGCCCGGGTGAGCCGGGGCTTGACCACGATCATGCACCTGGAGCCGGGCCGGACCGTTCGCCCGGAGCAGTGGTCCTCGCTGATGTTGAACTGGCCGGGGTCGGTGCCACCAATGCGCACACTCCCGAAGTCGGCGCTCGCGCTGCCGTTCGACCAGACATGGATCGTCTTGGACGTCGAGTCACCGAGGTGCTGCGAACCGAAGGAACTGCTGTACCACTCGTTGCCCGCCGCCACGTACTCCAGCGACGAGTTGAACCGGACCTCACCCATGATCGGGCTGGTCTGGCCGGCGCAGGTAAACCGGTATACGGCAGCGAAGACGTTCACCACCTGCGTCGCCGGGTCCTGTTGCAACTCCTGCACGGTGATCGAACCGGAACTCTGCGCGCAACTGCGACCGGACGAGGTCAGGTCCAGCCGGGCGTGCGCGGCGTCGGCGAGCGGGGCGGTGGGGTAGGTCCGCCCCACCTCCCAGGTCTGGCCGCTGGGGGGTCGGGTCACCAGGGCGGCCCGGACGTCGGTGGGGTTGCCGAGGGCGAGGGCCTCGATGCGGAAGAGCCCGTCGGGCTCGTTGAGCACCCGCATCATTGCGCTGCCCTGGTTGTAGGTGGCCGACCGGATCACCGGCAGTGGCCGGTGCTCCCCGAGGTCGACGGTCAGGGCCGTGTACGACGCGGCCGGCGCGGCGAGCGCCACTCCCGGCAGTACGGCCAACGCACATGCCCCGGCGATACCCGCGCCGAGGAGCATGCGGAATTTGCGCATGAACACCCCGTGGAAGAGAAGGAGAGAGTGATTGTCGGCCCAGACTAGAGGCCGTGATCAATGGACAGCAACGGTGTTGGGCGCGGACCAAGAAAGGGCATTACACGCGTATCCGGATCAAGACCCATCATCGCCTGGCGAACAAGGGAAGGCGCCCCGACCGTCGGCCGGGGCGCCCTCGATGGTGCGTTGCTCAGCGGTGGGAGGAACCCGCAGTGCCTCGGGTTTGCGTTCACAGTAAAACTCGTAGGTCGCCGCGAAGGAGGTCAGCGCCTGAGTGGCCGGGTCGTGTGCCACCTCCCTGACGGTGATCGAGCCGTACTTGTCGTTGCACCCCCGCCCGCTAGACGAGATGTCCAACTGGCGTTCTCGGTGTCGGCCAGAGGGAGGGCCGGGTACGTCCGACCGGCCGCCCAGGCCTGACCGTTCGGCGGCCGCAGGCGCGCGTCGATGTACTCGGAACCGCCGGCCCAGGTGGTGTAGACCGAGAACCAATCATCGGCGCCCCTCATGGACATCTGCGAGTTTCCGGCGTCCCAGACGCCGGAGTCGCGGATGGGGAAGCCGCCAGTGTCGCCGACGTCGGCGGTGAAGACCGCGTACGGCGCGGTCGGGGCGGCGTACGCCGCTCCGGGTGTAGGTTCTCGCGCCTGGTGTCGCCGATCGGGATTCTCAGCAGGGCAACCGGTTCGGTTTCTCAGGTTGCTGTCGCGACTCCGTGCTCAAGATCGTGTCGCTTTCTTCAAGCTTGATGATCGGCCGCGGGCATTGATCGGCGTGGTCATCGGCGCGCCAGCCGGGCAGCGGTTTGGCGTATTGGTCGAGTAGTTGGGCGACGCGTGGCTGCTCGGACTTGACGCCACGCCGACGTTTTCTCACGTCCATGTCGCAAGCGACACCGACGGCGCCGCAAGTGCGGTCCGCCAGTTCTTTGCAGATCACGTCGTTGTCCTCGCTGACTGCATGGACCGAATACGCCCTGCGTACGACATGATCAACGCTTTGTACGCTGGCGCGATGGACGTCTACGATGCGGTACGGACGAGGCAGTCGATTCGCAGGTTCACCGGTCGACCCGTGACGCGGGAGGTTCTGCAACGCGTGCTGACGGCGGCCGCCAACGCTCCGTCGGGCAGCAACATGCAGCCATGGCATCTCTACGTCGTGTCTGGCGAACCGTTGGCAGAACTGAAGAAGCGAGTGGCCGAGCGGGTGGCCGCCGGCGATTCCGGCGACGATCGCGAGTTCGCGATCTACCCGCCCGAGCTGCGCTCGCCGTACCTCGAACGAATGGCGGCTCTGGGAGAAGGTCGCTACGGCTCGCTCGGCATCGCGCGCGACGATGTCGCGGCTCGGGCCCGGGTTCGAGCCGAGAACTGGAACTGCTTCGGAGCCGGCACGGCGTTGTTCTGCTATCTGGACCGGGACATGCCGACGCCGCGGTGGTCCGACGCGGGCATCTACCTGCAGACCGTGATGCTTCTGCTGCGGGCCGAGGGACTGCACAGCTGTACGCAGGAGGCCTGGGCGGAGTACCACCGCAGCGTCGCCGAGGTGATCGCGCCGCCTCCCGAACGAATGCTGTTCTGCGGCATGTCGATCGGCTTCGCCGACCCGACGGTGGCGCATCCGCGCATCCGCCGCGCCCCGCTGTCGGAGACCGTGACGTTCCTAGTACGGCAGCCGCCAATTGCTAGCTGACCAGGGCGTAGTCCCGGTTCAGTCGGGTGCGTTGGTGGAACCAGCGGGCGCGGGCTTGGTGACGGCGTC
>NZ_JBEYTI010000046.1:0-37986 GCF_040642975.1 Micromonospora sp. NPDC047548 | reverse complement strand
CAGACTGCCGGTCCAGGACTCCAGCGCGGCCACCACGGCCGGGCGGAGAGCGAATTATCCGAACCGCTCAACAATGAGCAAAAAGTAGGAAGCAGGTGTCTGCGGTGACCACCGCCAACGGCCTGTACCCGCCGGTCGAGCCCTACGCCACGCACCGGATACCCGTGGGCGGCGGCCATGAGCTGTACGTGGAGGAGATCGGCAGACCGGACGGCATTCCGGCGGTGTTCCTGCACGGTGGTCCGGGCGGCGGTCTCGTTCCGGGGGCGAGGCGGTTCTTCGATCCGGACCGCTACCGGGTGGTCCTGTTCGACCAGCGTGGCTCGGGGCAGAGCACGCCGCTGGGCAGCCTCCACGACAACACCACCTGGCACCTCGTCGACGACCTGGAGGTGATCCGCCGGCGACTGCGCATCGAGTCCTGGCTGGTGTTCGGCGGCTCGTGGGGCGCCACGCTCGGCCTGGCATACGCGCAGACCCATCCGACCCGGGTCACCGGCCTGATCCTGCGCGGCATCTACCTGATGCGCCGTAGCGAGCGGGAATGGTTCTACCAGCACGGCCTGAACCACCTGCAGCCGGAGGAGTGGGAGCGTTTCACCGCGCCCATCCCATACGCCGAGCGCGACGACGTGCTGGCCGCCTACCACCGGCGCCTGCACGGCGCCGACGTCGAGGAGGCTCGGGCGTGCGCTGCGGCATGGGGGCGATGGGAGGCGGTGAACTCGTCGCTGCGCGGTGATTCGGACCTGATCGCCCACCTGACCCAGGACGAGCACGCTCTGCCGATGGCGCGGATCCTTTCCCACTACGTGCTGCACCGGGGCTTCTTCGACAGTGAGACGCAACTGCTCGATGGCGTCGACCGGATCCGTCAGGTTCCCACGGTGCTGGTCCAGGGACGCTACGACCTCTGCTGCCCACCGGTCACCGCGTATGACCTGGCGCGGCGCTGGCCCGAGGCGGAACTGCGGATCGTGCCCGACGCCGGCCACTCCTCCCTCGAACCGGGTATCACCCGCGCGCTCGTCGCGGCGACCGACCGGTTCGCCGACCTGCTCGCCGCGCCGCGCGATCCTCGGGCCGCCCAGCCGGGCCGGACCAGGCCCGACTCGTAGGCGAACACGACGGGCAGGGGTCAGCCGCTCATCCTCTGGTCGTGGTGGCCGACAGGATCGGCAGGCGGGCCAGGACGTTGGCGGTCGCGACCCGCACCGGGTCGGGGTTGGCCCAGCTCCAGTTGGGGTGGGCTCGGTTGGTGAGGAGGACGAACACGAGCTTGCGGGCGGGGCTGACCAGAAGCGATGTGCCGGTGAAGCCGGTGTGCCCGAAGGTGGTGGGCTTGCTGAGCCGGCCCATGAACCATGGTTGGTGCAGCACCACGCCGAGCCCGTGGTCGGCGGTCCGGTTCGGTCGTTCCGGGTCGACGGCGGGCAGTCCGGCGTTGGCGTTGGTCAGCATCCGGCGGACAGTGCTCTCGGCCAGGATCCGCTGTCCGCCGTAGGTGCCGCCGTCGAGCAGCAGCTGGCCGACGACGGCGACCTCCTGGGCGGTACTGAAGATGCCGGCGTGCCCGGCGATGCCGTCCAGGTGGTTGGCCACATCGTCGTGCACCACGCCGCGGAGCAGCCCGCGGGAGGACCGGGCGTCGGTGGCGACCAGCCGGGTGGCCCGGTCGGTGGCGCTGAGCCAGGTGTTCGGGTTGAAGCCGGTCCAGCGCAGGCCGAGAGGGTCGGTCAGCCCGGTCTTCAGCGCCTGGTCGAGGCGCTGCCCGGTGACCTGCTCCACCAGCTTGCCGACGACCATGAGACCGACACTCGAATAGCGGAACACCTTCCCTGGCACGGCGCCGCTGACCAGCGGGGTGGCCAGGACGGCCTGCCACTTCTCGGCCAGGGTGGAGTAGCCGGTCACCTTGGCGCCGACGGGGAGGCCGCTGGTGTGTGTCAGCAGCATCGCCACGGTGACGGCCGACTTGCCGGCGCCGGTGAACTCCGGCAGGTACGTCACGACCGGCGCGTCGAGGTCGATGCGGCCCTTGTCCACCTGCTGCAGGGCGAGGATGGACGTGTAGACCTTCGTGATCGAGGCGAGGTCGAAGATGGAGTCGGGGCGCATCCGGACCCGGTCGGCGGCGGGCAGGAGCACCGGCCCGGCACCGAAGCGGAGGGCCTCGCCGACGGCCACCTGCGCGTACGCCTGCCCGCCGCTGGCAGCCAACGCCACCGCCCCGGCGTACATCGGGTACGAGGGATTCTGGCTGGTCGGCTTCAGGTAGCCGCTGAGCACGGTGGTCAGCCGCTGGCTGACCGGTGACGTGCGGACAACGGGCCCGGTGGCCGCAGCGCCACCCTGGCCCGCCGCGGAAGCGCTCGGCGTCTGCCACGAGCTGGCCTGCCCCGCGGAAGGCTTCGACTGACAGCCGGTGAGCGCCGCGGCGGCAGCGGACAGCCCCAGCCCGAACATCGAGCGACGATTGATCGGCACGCAGCGATCATGCCATCCCGCCTGCTGAGAAGACAGGTCTGCCCTGCACCCGGCGATTCGTGACCGCCACTGCGATCCCTGCCGTCACGGTCGTCACCGGCCGCCCGGCGGTGGCCGGACGCGTTTGATCGCCCGTCTTTCGGGTACGGCGCGGCGACGACATCCGGCAGGAGAGCGGCGGTGCGGCGATGAAGGGTCGGTTCGGTGACGTGCTGGTGGGCACGGCTGGCGACATGGCGGGCACGGTGGTCGACCCGCGGCAGGGGCTGAGCAAGCTCCGCTCGGCGCTCTCCGGCCGGGCGGCCGTCATGCTGGCGGCCGGCCTGGCGCTCGGTTACCTGGTCGCCAGGTCCCGCCGGGCTCCCTGAACCGTCCCGGCGTCAACCGGTGGCTGCCGCCGGGCGGGGGGCCGGTGTCCCACCCGCCGTCGGGGACGCCCCGGCCAGCAGCCGCCGGATCTCGGCGGCGGCCGGGTGCTCGGGGGCGACGGCCAGGAACCGACGCAGGGTGCCGGGCGCGTCGGTGGGGTGGGTGCCGCGCTGGGCGAGGCCGAGCACGAGCAGGCCGTCGGGGGAGTCGGGGGAGCGGGTCAGCACGTCGCGTGAGGTCCGCTCCGCCCCGGTCGCGTCGCCGGACCGGAGCAGCGCGAAGGCGAGCCGCAGCCGGACAGTGTCGTCCGGCCGGTCCCGCAGCGCCTCCCCGTACATCTGCGCGGCCGCGGCGTACCGCTGCTGCTGTTCCAGGTCCTGGGCCAGCCGCACCGCGACGGTGACCGGGTCGGCCGGTGCCGCCGGCGCGGGCCGGTCGAGCTGGCGGGCCGCGACCGTCACCGAGGCCATCGTCGCGACCAGGCCGAGCGAGGCCGCCCACCAGGCCCGCCCGGCGGTGCGGCCGGAGAGTCCGGGCCCGACCGGCCGGTCGGCCGCCGGTTGGCGGGTGGCCGGCCCGCCGCGGGGGCGCGCGGTCCGCACGGCGGCGTAGCAGACCCCGAGCAGAACCAGCACGGGTACGGCCCAGAGCAGCAGGAAAACGCCACGGGCAGGGGGATCGGCCAGCACCTCCTCGCCGTAGCGCTGGACGAACCAGCGCCGGATCTCGTCCGGGCTGCGCCCCTGCGCCACCTGGTCCGCCACCACCTGCCGCATCGACGCCGCGATCGGCGAGCGGGAGTCGACCACCGACTCGCCCTGGCAGGCGGGGCAGCGCAGGCTGGCCGCCACCGCCTCCACCGGGTCGGACCGACCCGCCGGGCCGGTGGACCTGACCAGCGCCGTGCCGGCCGCGGCGAGCAGTGCCACCAGCACGAGCGCCCCGAGCGTCCGCCGCCACCTCATGGCGCCCCCAGCAGCGGCGTCACCTGCTGCTCCAACCACCGGGCGGTGACCACGCCCCGCTGGCGGGCGGCGATCCGGCCCTGCCGGTCCACCACGAACGTCTCCGGTACCCCCCGCACCCCCCAGTCGACCGACCGGGTGCCGTCCGGGTCCGGCAGCACGACCAGCTCGGTCGTACCGGTCTCCGCCAGCAGCGCGCGGACCGCCTCGGCACCGTCGCGCACGTCCAGGCCGACCAGCCGCACACCCCGGTCGGACCAGCGCCGTTCGGCCTCGGCCAGCAGCGGCAGCTCGTCCCTACAGGGTCCGCACCAGGAGGCGAAGACGTTCACCAGCACCACCTGGCCACGGGCGTCGGCCAGGTCGAACCGTCCCCCGTCCAGGGTGGCGCCGGCGAGCGCGGGCGCCGGCGCGCTCGCGGAGTCCCCACCCGTCGGGGCGGACGTCGGACGCAGGGCGAGCACGGCACCGACGGCGAGGGCCAGCGCGAGCGCCGCGCCCACCGGCGGCCGGCGCCACCACGGTCGGGGGACGCCGGACCGGCTCATGCCGGTACCCCCACACCGACCGGCACGGCGGACGTCCCGGCCTTCGCGCGTCGGCGACGACGGGCGGCGCCGCCGGCCAGCGCGAGCAGTCCTCCGCCGGTGGTCAGCGCACCACCGCACCACAGGAGGCTGACCAGCGGATTCACCGCCAGCCGCAGGGTGGCGCTGCCGCCGTCGGCGGCGACCGCGAGCAGCGTCACGTAGGTGTCCCGGCGCAGGCCGGTGTCGATCACGGGGACGGTGACGGCGGTGTCCCGGGCCGGATGGTAGCGCAGTGCCGGGGCGACGGTCCGCTGCCGACCGTCCGCCCCGACGAGGCGGAGCCGGGCCCGGACCGACATGTCACCCCCGCCGGTGGAGCGCTCGACAGAGAGCAGGCGGACCGACACGTCGCCGGTCCGCATGGTCTCGCCGATGCGCAGGCTCCGCTCGCCGGACTGACTGTAGGCGGACGAGCCTGCCACCCCGACCGCGACCAGGGCGAGCCCGGCATGGGCCAGTACGCCAGCCCACCGGACCGACCGGGCGGCTCCGGCACGCCGCCCGGCCAGTTGGCCGGCAGCCCCGGCCAGCACGAACGCCGCCGCGCCGAAGGCGGTGAGCGCGGGCCGGCCGGGCCGGCTGAGCAGCCCCACCACGGCCACGGTGGCCAGCGCCGCAGCCCCCGGCAGGGCCAACCGACGGAGTGCCTCGGCGCGGTCACGGACCCGCAGCGCCGGGGTCACTCCCATCAGCAGGAGCAGGACGATCGCCAGTGGGACCGCCGTGCGCTGGTAGTAGCCCGGTCCGACCGAGGCGCGGCTGCCGGTCAGGGGCTCGGCGAGCAGCGGGAAGACGGTGCCGATCAGCACCGCCGCGGCGATGGTGACCAGCAGGACGCCGTTGATCAGGACGGCGGTACCGCGGGACAGCAGTGGGTCGGGCCGGCCGGGCGTGGGTCGCCGCGGTCCCCGGCCGGCCAGCACGGCGGACGCCAGCACCGCCAGCAACACGAGGCCGAGCAGCATCGGCCCCAGCGGGGAGTCGGTGAAGGCGTGCACGCTGGCCACCGCGCCGGAGCGGGTCAGGAAGGTGCCGAGCAGCACCAGCAGGAAGCTGGCACCGGCCAGGGCGCGGTTCCACCCGGCCCGCCGGGCGGGCCGGCCGAGGGTCGTGTGCAGGAAGGCGGTGGCGGTGAGCCAGGGCAGCAGGGAGGCGTTCTCGACCGGGTCCCAGGCCCAGTAGCCGCCCCAGCCCAGCACCGCGTACGACCACCAGGCGCCGAGCCCGATGCCGGCGGTCAGCGCCGACCAGGCCGCCAACGTCCATGGCCGGGCCAGGCGCAGCCAGTCCCGCCCGTCCCGGCCGGCCAGCGGCGCGGCCAGCGCGAGCGCGAACGGCACCACCAGACCGAGGTAGCCGGCATACAGCAGGGGCGGGTGCACACCCATGGCCGGGTGCTGCTGGAGCAGCGGGTTGGGCCCGGGGCCGTCGAGGGGCGCCGGGTGCACCGCCCGGAACGGGTTCGCCGCGATGTGGGAGAGCACGAAGAAGAACGCGGTCACCGCGCTGACCACCACCATGGCGTACGCGTGCAGCCGGACGGGGTAGGCGCGGCGGGCGAGCAGCGCGGCGTATCCGCCGAGCACCAGCAGCCAGAGCAGCAGCGACCCGTCGAGCGCCGACCAGAGGCTGGTGACCGTGTAGAAGACGGGCACCTGCCGTCCACCGTTCTCGGCCACGAACCGTACGCCGAAGTCGTGCCGCAGCAGCGCCGTCTCCAGCGCAGCGCAGGCCGCGACGGCGCTGAGCAGGCAGCCGGTGGTGGCCAGCCGGGCCGGTCGCGCCGGTGCGCCGACGAGCGCCACCCGCAGCCAGAGCAGCGCGGCGAGCGTGGCGCAGAGCAGCCCGGCCGCCAGGGTGGCGGTGCCGAGGTCAGCGAGCATCCGGCGGCTCCGTCGGGGCGGCGGACGGCCGGTACTCGTTGCCGTGCCGGACCAGCACCTGGTCGGCGCGGAAGATCCCGTCGACGGCCAGGGTGCCCTCGACGACGGCGTCCTCGCCCTCCCGGAAGGTCTCCGGGGGCACCCCGCGCTGCCGTACGGTGATCTCCCGGCCGGCCGCCGCGAGCCGGAACACCACGAGGTCGCCGTCGCGTCGCAGCGATCCGGGGACCACCTCGCCGCCCAGCCGGACCCGCTCCCGGGTGGCCCCCGGGTCGGTGAGCACCTCGCCCGGGGTGCGGTAGTAGGTGAGCGTGTCCCGCAGCGCGCCGGTGACCAGCACCCCGCCGGCGGCGAGGAGCACGCCGACCAGGGTGATGCGGCCGGTCCGCCTGCGGATCATCGGGCCCTTGCCGGCACGCGCCCGCCCCGCCGGGACGGCGCCGGCGGGGGCGCGGCGAGCCGGCGTTCGAGCCGCACCACCCGGTGCAGCAGGACGGCGGTCGCGGCGGCGGTCGCGGCGGCCACAGCGAGCAGCAGCACCAGCGCCATCCGTGGGTCGATCGGTGGGCGTTGCGGGGCGAGGATGGTGGCCTGCTGGTGCAGCGACCGCCACCAGACGACCGAGAAGTGCACCACCGGGACGAGCAGGAAGCCGGCGACGCCGACGACGGCCGCGAGCCGGGCCACCCGGTGGTCGGCGCCGTCGCGGGCACCGCTCCGCTCCGCCACGGTCCGCCGGAGCGCAAGGTAGCCGGCGTACGCGAGGAGCAGCAGCGCGGTGCTGACCAGCCGGGGATCCCAGGCCCACCAGGTGCCCCAGACCAACCGACCCCACAGCGATCCGGTGCCGATGGCGAGCGCGGTGAGCACCACGCCGATCTCGGCCGCCGCCCGGGCGAACCGGTCCCAGCGCAGGTCACGGCCGATCAGGTACGCGCCGCTGGCGGCCAGCACGACGGCGAACGCCGCGTACGCCGCCCAGGCGGCCGGCACGTGCAGGTACATCAGTCGTTGCGCCGTGCCCTGGATCGCGTCGACCGGCGCCAGGAGCCCACCGGCCAGCGCCGCGGCTCCGCCGAGTCCCCCGGCGGCCCAGGCCAGCGTCCGGCGGCCGGCCGCCCCGCCCGGGTTGTCGGCGATCAGGTCCACGGTGGAGGCTCGCATGATCTCCCTGTCCGCGCCGTCGGCGCTTGCCCGGTCCTCGGGTCACGACTCTAATCCGGCATCAAGTGCGGTTCCGCCCTATTGCCTATAAACGCCTACGCAAGCCGCCAAAGTGCCTATGGTCGGTGCCGGTGGACACGACACGCGACGCGACGAACGCCGGCTCCCGGCGGTCCCGGCGGCGCCGCCGCAACGGGCGGGTCGTCCGGATGACGCTGCTCGCCGGGGTGTTCCTGCTCGGCGGCTGCGCGGGTGACGCGCCGTCGGCACTGGACCCGGCCGGTTCCGGTGCGGCCCGGGTCGCGAACCTGTGGTGGCTGCTGTTCTGGATCTCGACGGCGGTCTTCGTCGAGGTCATGGCCCTGCTGGTCTGGGCCCTGGTGTTTCGCCGGGGCCGGGACACCCGGGTCCGGCACGGGCAGCCGCTGCGCTTCGTGGCGGTCGCCGGCGCCGGCCTGCCGCTGGTGATCCTGGTCGCGGTCTACGCCGTCGGCCTGCGCGACCTGGCCGCGCTCGGCCACGGCCCCGGCCCCCAGGCACCGACGATCGAGGTCACCGGTCACAAGTGGTGGTGGGAGGTACGGGTGCCGGGCATCGACGGCGCCACCGCCAATGAACTGCACATCCCGGTCGGGGAACGGGTCCGGGTGCGGCTGCGCACGGCCGACGTGCTGCACAGCTTCTGGGTGCCGCAACTGATGCCCAAGACCGACCTGATCGCCGGCGAGATGCGCGAGACCTGGCTGCAGGCACAGCGGGCGGGCCGCTACCGCGGCCAGTGCGCCGAGTACTGCGGCACCCAGCACGCCCACATGGCGTTCCTGGTCGTGGCCGAGCCGCGCGCCGACTTCGACGCCTGGCTGGCCCGGCTCGGCTCGACCGCCCGGCAGCCGGAGACCGACGCCCAGCGCCGTGGTCAGCAGGCCTTCGTCCAGGCCAGCTGCGCCGGCTGCCATGCCATCCGGGGCACCCCGGCGGACGGGCGGGTCGGCCCCGACCTTTCGGACGTCGGCTCGCGGTGGAGCATCGGCGCCGGCGCGGTGCCCAACGACGGCGGTCACCTGGGCGGCTGGATCGCCAACCCGCAGACCGTCAAGCCGGGCGCCTACATGCCGCCGCAGCCGGTGGAAGCCGCCCGGCTGCCCGATCTCGTCGCGTACCTGCAGTCGCTGAAGTAGCCGGGGAGGAGGAGAGATGTCCACGACCGCCGCGCCGGTCGACGGCGCCAGCCAGGAGGACCTGACCCGGCTGGCGGAGCGCTGGGAGGAACGCCCCTCGCTGCGCTCCTGGCTCAGCACCGTCGACCACAAGAAGATCGGGCGGCGCTACCTGGTCACCGCCGGGCTGTTCTTCGCGCTCGCCGGGATCAGCGCGTTGGTCATGCGCACCCAGCTCGCCCGCCCGGAGTCCCGGCTGCTCTCGCCGCAGGAGTACAACCAGCTCTTCACGATGCACGGCACCGCGATGATCTTCCTGTTCGCGACGCCGATGCTCTTCGGCTTCGGCAACTTCCTGGTCCCGTTGATGATCGGCTCCCGGGACATGGCCTTCCCGAAGCTCAACGCGCTCGGCTACTGGATCTTCCTGTTCGCCGGGCTCTTCATGTGGGCGAGCCTGCCCTTCGGCGCGGCCCCGAACGGCGGCTGGTTCGCCTACGTGCCGCTGACCGGGGAGCAGAACAACCCCGGCCTGCACATCGACGTCTACACCCTCGGGTTGCTCTTCCTCGGCATCGCCACCACCGCCGCGTCCATCAACTTCATCGTCACCGCGCTCAAGCTGCGCGCCCCCGGCATGTCCCTCAACCGGGTGCCGCTGTTCGTGTGGGCCATCGTCGCCACCGCCTTCATGGTGATCTTCGCGCTGCCCGCGCTGAACGTGGACAACGCGATGCTCTTCCTCGACCGCCGGTTCAGCACCCACTTCTTCGACCCGCAGGCCGCCGGCAACGTGCTGCTCTGGCAGCACCTGTTCTGGATCTTCGGGCACCCGGACGTCTACATCATCGTGATGCCGGCGCTGGGCATCGTCTCGGCGGTGCTGCCCGCCTTCACCCGCCGCGGTGTGGTCGGCTACGCCCTGGTCGTGCTCTCCATCGTGTCCATCGCGATCATCTCCTTCGGCGTGTGGGTGCACCACATGTTCGCCACCGGGCTGCCGCAACTGTCGTACAGCTTCTTCAGCGCGGCCAGCACGGTCATCACCATCCCGTCCGGCATCCAGATCTTCGCCTGGCTGGCCACCATGCTGCTCGGCCGGGTGGTGCTCCGCGTCCCGCTGCTGTTCCTCATCGGGTTCATCGTGACCTTCGTGCTCGGCGGCCTCACCGGGGCGATGTTCGCGCTGACCGCGTTCGACCAGCAGGTCACCGACTCGTACTTCGTGGTGGCGCATTTCCACTACGTGTTGATCGGCGGGGCGGTCTTCCCGATGCTCGCCGGCGCCTACTACTGGCTGCCGAAGATCACCGGCCGGATGTACCACGAGCGGCTGGGCCGGTGGGCATTCTGGCTGGTCTTCGCCGGCATGCACGTCACGTTCTTCCCGATGCACCTCTACGGCCTCTTCGGCATGCCGCGGCGGGTCTACACCTACCGCGGCGAGCCGGGCTGGGGCGGCTGGAATCTGGTCAGCACCGCTGGGTCGTACCTGCTCGCGCTCGGGCTGCTGCTCGTGCTGGCCGGCATGGTCCACGCCATCCGGCGGGGCAGGCCCGCGCCGCCGGACCCGTGGGGCGGCGACAGCCTGGAGTGGTCCACCGACTCGCCGCCGAAGGCGTACAACTTCCCGGTCCTTCCCCTGGTGCACAGCGTGCACCCGACCTGGGACGACGCCACCCGGTCCTCGATGGGCGCCGATGCCACCGCGGACCGGATCCTCGCCGACGGACGCAGGACACTGTTCACCAGCGAGCTGGACGGCCGGCGCGAGCGGGCGGCGGAGATGCCCGAGCCGTCCCTGCAACCGCTGCTGCTCGCGCTGGGACTGCTCGTCTTCTTCACCGCGATGCTCCTCGCCTGGTACCCGGTCGCCGCCGTGGCCGTACTGGCGGTGGCCGCGACCCTGGCCGTCTGGCTCTGGCCGCCGCGGCGCCCGGACCGGGAACTCGGGGTGAGCCCGTGAGCGCACGGGAAGGCATCGCAGCGGCCACCGGCACCGAGGCGCTCACCACCGAACTGCCGGTCGGCCGCTCCACGGGCTGGTGGGGCATGGTCCTCGTCGTCGCCACCGAGGCAATCCTCTTCGCCTGCCTGCTCGGCAGCTACTACTACCTGCGCTTCCAGTACGGCTCCCCGTGGCCCCCCGGCGGCATCAGGGAACCCACGCTGCTGCGTCCGCTGGTGATGACCGCGGTGCTGCTGCCCAGCAGCCTCCCGATGATCTGGGCCGAGCACGGCATCCGGCACGGCCAACGCTGGCGGCTGCGCTCCGGCCTGGCGGCCACCCTGCTGCTCGGGGCGACCTTCCTGACCCTGCTGGCCACCGAGTACGCCCAGACGCTGCGCGAGTTCACCATGACCACCGACGCCTACGGCTCGCTGTTCTACCTCATCACCGGCTTCCACGGCCTGCACGTCCTGGTCGGGCTGACGATGATCTGCTGGCTGCTGGCCGCCTCGCTGCGCGGCGGCACCTTCGGCGCGTACCGCCACGACCGGGTGCGCAACGTCGCCATCTACTGGCACTTCGTCGACATCGTCTGGGCCGCCATCCTGTTCACCGTCTACCTGTCGCCGAGACTGTGATGGGCGCGCATCCCGGCCCCCGCGCCCGGCTCACCGGCGGGCTGCTGCTATGGTACGCAGTCCTCGGCGGGGCGCTGGCCTGGGCGGTGCACCTGTTCGGCGCCTGGGGCGTGGACGAGCTGACCTGTGCCGGCGGCTCCGAACGCGTCGGCGCGGTCTCCCTGCGCCTGGTCGTCGCGCTGGCGGTGGTGCTGCCCGCGCTGGCCACCGTCGGCGCGCTGCTGGCCGCCGCCCTCGTCTGGCGACGTACCAGCCCGCCTCAGCCCGGGGAAGACCGCTCGCTGGGGCGCAGCCGGATGCTCGCCGTGCTGGGGATCTGGTCGAACCTGCTCTTCCTGACCATCATCGTGCTGGGCGGGGCCGCCCTGCTGGTGCTGCCGCCATGCCAGCGGTGAGCGCGAACGGCGGCCCGCCGGCCGACCCGTCCGTCCTGGCCGGGCTGCTGGCCATCCTGCTCGCCGCGGCGGTCGCCCTGCTCGCCGCCGGCTACGGACGCGGGGTGCACGAGCTGTGGGCCCGGCGCGGCGCGGGCGGGGTGCTGCCCGGCTGGCGGGTCGGCGCGTTCGCCGGCGGACTGGTGATCGCGCTGGCCGCCCAGAACGGACCGGCGGCCGGGTTCGTCGAGCGCTCCTTCACCGGCCACATGACGCAACACATGGTCCTGATGCTGGTCGCCGGGCCGTTGCTCGCCACCGGCGGGGCCGGGCTGCCGCTGACCCTGGCCTGCCCGGCGCCGCTGCGCCGACGGCTGGCCCGACTCCGGACCAGCCCGCCGGCCCGGTGGCTGCGTCGACCGAGCACCACAGCGCTCGCCGCCGGCGGCGGGCAGACGCTGGTGCTGTGGTTCTGGCACCTTCCCGGGCCCTACCTGGCCGCGCTGGAGCAGCCCGCCCTGCACGCGCTGGAACACGCCTGCTTCCTCGGCGCCGCCTGGCTGATCTGGGCGCCGGTGCTCGGCGTGGCCCGGCACCGGCTGCCCACCCCCGCCGCGATGTTGCTGCTGGTCGGCACCATGCTGCCGGCCTCGGCCCTGGGCGCGGTGCTCACCTTCGCGCCGCAGCCCGTCTACCCGCTCCGGGTGCTCGGCCCCGACCCGCTCGCCGACCAGCAGCTCGCCGGCCTGCTGATGTGGGCCCCGATGGACGTGGCGGTGCTGGTCGCCACGCTGGCCGTCTTCCTGCGCTGGCTGCTGATGCTGCAGGGGCGGCGGCCGGACCAGGTGACCTCCCCGGAACCGGGCGGGGTGGTGCCGGTGGCGCGTACCGAGGGAGTCGGATGATGACGACGCGGATCCGTACCCGGTGGGCGGCGCTGCTGGTCCTGCCCGTCCTGCTCGCCGCCCCCGGCTGCGCCAGCACGGACCCGCCCCCGCCGCCGGAGGTGCGCGCCGGCCGACCCGCCCGCGGCGCCGCGCTGATCGCCCAGTACGGCTGCGGCTCCTGCCACACCATCCCGGGCATCGATCGGGCGAACGGCCTGGTCGGGCCGCCGCTGACCCGGTTCGGCGCACGCTCCTACATCGCCGGCTCACTGGTGAACAACGGCGACAACCTGCGGCACTGGATCGCCGACCCGCAGTCGGTCGAGCCGGGCACCGCCATGCCCAACCTCGGCGTGAGCCCGATCGACGCCCAGGACATCGCCGCCTACCTCTTCACCCTGGACTGAGCCGTGCGACAGCGAGCGGTGGGTGGTCGACAGCGGCGCTGGCATCCGCGCCGGGCGCTCGCGGTCGGCGCGGTGCTGGTGCTCGGCACCGGGCCAGCGGCGCTGGCCGCGCGGCCGACGCCCGGCGGCGCGGCCGGCGCCGCACCGACAGCCGGCGGCGTCGCCACCGGGCAGCCGACACCGGCGCCGAGCGCCGGTGACCGTGGCACCGCGCTCTACCGGCAGCAGTGCGCCAGTTGCCACGGCCAGCAGGGCCAGGGCACGCAACGCGGACCATCCCTGGTGGGCGTGGGGCCCGCCTCGGTGGACTTCCAGCTCTCCACCGGCCGGATGCCAATCCCGTACGAGATGCGGCAGCCCCGCCGGTCCGAGCCGGTCTTCTCGGCCGGCGAGATCGCCGCCATGGTCGACCACGTCGCCAGCTTCGGCGGCGGCGGACCACGGATCCCGCAGGTCGCCCCGGGCAGCGCGAGCGCCGGACGGGAGATCTTCGCCGCCAACTGCGCCCCCTGCCATGGTGCGACGGGCTCCGGCGGCGAGCTGACCGACGGCTGGATCGTCCCGCCGCTGTACGAGGCGACGGCGGTGCAGGTCGCCGAGGCGGTACGGGTGGGCCCCGGACTCATGCCGGTGTTCCCCAGCCAGGTGCTGACCGACCAGCAGGTCAACGACGTCGCCAGCTACCTGCGGCGGTTGCGGACCGAGCGGCTGGACCGGGGCGGGAACCCGCTCGGGCGGCTCGGTCCGCTGGCCGAGGGCCTGGTCGCCTGGATCGCGGTGCTCGGGCTGCTCGTCGCGGCGGCCCGCTGGCTGGGCAGGAGGGCGGGGGAGTGAACGGCAGCCGCCGGCCCGTACCGGCCGGCCCGCCGGGGGTGAGCCGGCGGATCGTGCTCGCTTTCCTGACCAGCGCCGCCGGCGCCGTCGGGTTCGCGGTGACCTACGGACTGGGCGGCCAGACCCAGTGGGAAGGGATCTGCCTGGCGGTGGCCTTCGCCGGTCTGGCAGTCGGCCTCGCCATCTGGGGCCGGCGCCTGGTCCCGGTCGGCGGCTACGTCGAGGAGCACGAGGGGTTCACCCCGGCCCCGACGGAGCAGGCGATGACCGCCGCGGCGCTCACCGCGCCGGACAGCCCGGTACGGCGCCGCGGCCTGCTCGCCGCGCTCGGCGTGGCGCTGACCGCGCTCGGCGCCGCGGCGCTGTTCCCGCTGCGGTCGCTGCTGCCGTGGGACCGGACCCGCCCGGTCGAGGCGTTGAAGGACACCCCGTGGGGGCCGGACGTCCGGCTGGTGACCAGTGACGGGCGCCCCCTGCGGCCCGAGGACGTGCCGGCGAACACCATGGTCGGGGTGTTCCCGGAGGGGCGCCTGGACGCCGGTGACGCTCCCGCGTTCGCGGTGCGGCTGGAGCCGGAACGCTTCGCCCGGCCACCCTCCGGCGGCCACCTCGGCGGGCTGGTGGCCTATTCGTTGCTCTGCACCCACGCCGGCTGCCCGGTGCGGATCTACCTCAAGGGCACCGGACGGCTGCTCTGTCCCTGCCACCAGTCGTCGTTCAACCTGTACGCCGACGCCCGCCCGGTCGCCGGCCCGGCCGCCCGGTCGCTGCCCGGCCTGCCGATCGAGGTCGGCCCGGACGGGTTCCTGCGGGCCAGGGGTGACTTCACCGGCCCGCCCGGCGCCGGCTTCTGGAGCCGGCCGTGATCCTCGACCGACTCGCCCGGGCGTTGGACGACCGGCTCCGGCTCTCCCCGATCACCCGCCGGGGGCTGGCCAAGGTCTTCCCTGACCACTGGTCGTTCATGCTCGGGGAGATCGCCCTCTACTCGTTCGTCGCGCTGATCCTCACCGGTGTCTACCTGACCTTCTTCTTCGACGCCAGCTCCGCCGACCGCGTCTACCACGGCTCGTACGCGCCGCTGGACGGCAGCACCACCTCCGCCGCGTACGCCTCCACGGTGCGGCTGAGCTGGGATGTCCGGGCCGGGATGTTGATCCGGCAGACCCACCACTGGGCCGCCCTCGTCTTCGTCGCCGCGATCGTGGTGCACCTGATCCGGATCTACTTCACCGGCGCCTTCCGCAAGCCCCGGGAGCTCAACTGGCTGGTCGGGGTCACCATGCTGACCCTGGCCCTGGCCAACGGCTTCACCGGGTACTCGATGCCGGACGACCTGCTCTCCGGCCTCGGGCTACGGATCATCGTGTCCGTGGTGGAGTCCATCCCCCTGGTCGGGGCGTGGCTGGCGTCGCTCGCCCTCGGCGGCGAGTTCCCCTCGGACGTGATGATCCCCCGGTTGTTCGTCACCCACGTGCTGCTGGTGCCCGCCGTCCTCGTCGCGCTGGTGTCGGCGCACCTGGCGATGATCGTCCGGCAGAAACACAGCCAGTTCCCGGGCCCCGGGCGCACCGAGCACAACGTGGTCGGGTCGCGGTTGTGGCCCAGCTACACGCTGCGCTCGCTGGCATTGTTCGCCTGGGTGCTGGCGGTGCTCTTCGCGCTCGGTGGGCTGGTGCAGATCAACCCGATCTGGCTCTACGGCCCGTTCGAGCCCGCACAGGCCACCATGCCCGCCCAACCCGACTGGTACGTCGCCTGGGGCGACGGCGCCCTGCGGCTCTTCCCGCCCTGGGAGATCCGGATCGCCGGCCACCTGGTGCCCGGGCCGTTCTTCCCCGGTGTCGTACTCGGCGGGCTGACCTTCCTGGCGCTGTACGCCTGGCCGTTCGCCGAGCGGCTGCGGACGAAGGACCGGCGGCAGCACCACCTGCTGGACCGCCCCCGCGACCACCCGGTCCGCATCGGTGTCGGCGTCGCCGCGCTGACCTTCTACGGCGTGCTGGTGATCTCGGCCGGCGACGACATCATCGCCCGGCTGCTGCGGGTGTCGGTCTACGACGTGCTGTCGGCGCTGCGGGTGCTGGTCCTCGTCCTGCCGGTGCTCGCCGGGGCGCTCGCGTTCCTGGTCGCCCGGGCCCTGCGCCGCAGCGGCGCCGGCGGGGTCGGCGCGCTGACCCGGGTGGACCTGAGGACCGTACGGGGGCCGGGTGCTCCACCGGAAGGCCGCGACGAGCCGGAGCTGCCGGCACCGGACCGGCCGGGGGAGCGGATCGAGCTGTGGCCGGAGGGCGAGGTGTGGCGCTGGCGCTACCGGGACTCCTCCGGCGGGGTCAGCCTCCTGGGTAACCGGGCGGTGCTGACCGAGGACGAGGCGGCGTCGGCCGCCCGGCTGGCCTATCCCGGGGTCGACCGGGTGGTGGTTCCCGGGCCGCCGCCCGCCGCGCCGCCGGGCCGGGTCCGCGCCGCGCTGCGTCGCTGGGGTGATGCCGCCATGGGGGTGTCGCTGCTGGTGGCGGCGCTGCGCCAGCGGCGCGACCGGCGCCGGCCCCCGGCCGAGGATGACCCGCCGCCCCGGCGACCGGGCCGGCCCTGACCCGCCGGAGGGATCGAGGCCGCCGTGACGTGGCTGGTGGGCGATCCGAGCGACCCGGGTCGGGGTGCGCCGCCGCGCCGCCACGATGGCGAAAATCGTGCCGGTGTGCCGGGTTTGTCGGCGCGGCTGGCGGGTAGCCGCGGCGACATCGGGCCCTGGGGTGAGTGTCCGGTTCCGGGTCGCCTCCCCACTGCCGGGGCGGATGCCTGGTCGTCAGGACGAGGAGGAGACGTGCAGGAGATTGTGGGCGAGAGCCTGGCCCGGCGGCTGGTCGAATGGGGTGTCGACACCGTCTTCGGGCTCCCCGGTGACGGCATCAACGGCCTGATGGAGGGCTTCCGCCGGCAGCGGGAGAGGCTCACCTTCGTGCTGGTGCACCACGAGGAGGCGGCGGCCTTCATGGCCACCGGCTACGCCAAGTCCACCGGCCGGCTGGGCGTCTGCTGCGCCACCTCCGGGCCGGGGGCCATCCACCTGCTCAACGGCCTGTACGACGCGAAGCTCGACCACATGCCGGTGCTCGCGATCACCGGGATGCAGGAAACCTCGGTTCTGGGGGCGTACTACCAGCAGGAGGTGCACACCGAGCTGCTCTACCAGGACGTGGCGGCGTACAACCTGATGGTGACCAACCCGCAGCAGATGCCGGGCGTGGTCGACATCGCCATCCGCAACGCGCTGGCCAAGCGGACCGTGGCACACCTGACCTTCCCCAACGACGTCCAGGTGGCGGCCGCCGACGAGGACCCGTACCGGCATGTCAGCCCAGGCGTGCCGCCGACCAGCAGCCCCGTGCTGTCCCGGCCGCCAGTGCCGGCGTCGCAGCCGGATCTGGACCGGGCCGCCGAGGTGCTCAACGCCGGCCGGAAGGTGGCCATGCTGGTCGGCATCGGCGCCCGGGGCGCCCGCGAGGAGGTGCTCGCCGTGGCCGAGGCGCTGGCCGCCCCGATCGTGAAGACCCTGTCCGCCAAGATGGTGGTGCCCGATGACCACCCGCTCACCACCGGCGGCCTCGGCCTGCTCGGCACCAGACCGAGCGAGGAGCTGATGGAGGAGTGCGACACCCTGCTGATGGTGGGCACCTCCTTCCCCTACGGGAAGTACCTGCCGTCGCCCGGCCAGGCCCGGGTGGTGCAGATCGACATCGACGCCAGCCTGATCGGCATGCGGCTGCCGGTGGACGCGGCGGTCAACGCCGACGCCCGGCTGGCGCTGCGGCAGCTGCTGCCGATGCTGCGGTCCCGCGACGACCGGTCCTTCCTGACGAGGTACCAGCGGGAGCGGGACGCCTGGCGGTCGGACATGATCGCCCTGCAGGACCCGTCCAGGGACCCGATCGCCCCGCAGTACCTGATCAGCTGCGTCGACGAGATGGCGACCGACGACGCCATCCTGACCTGTGACTCCGGCACCATCGCCACCTGGGCGGCCCGGCACTGGATCATCCGCGGCGACCGGGAGTTCTACCTCTCCGGCAACCTGGCCACCATGGCGCCCGGCCTGCCGTACGCGATCGCGATGCAGCACGCGCACCCCGGCCGGCAGGTCATCGCGTTTGTCGGGGACGGCGGCTTCGCGATGCTGATGGCGGAGTTCCTCACCGCCGTGCGTCACGAGCTGCCGATCAAGGTGATCGTCAACAACAACCGCTCGTACGGGCAGATCCTCTGGGAGCAGATCGTTCTCGGCTACCCCGAGTACGCGGTGCGGCACCGCCAGCCGGAGGCCGACTTCAGCGCCTGGGCCCGCGCCTGCGGCGCGTACGGCGCCAAGGTCACCGACCCGAAGGCGCTGCCCGGGGCGATCCGGGAGGCGCTGGCCCACCCGGGTCCGGCGCTGGTCGACTGCGACGTCAACCCGAACGAGCCGCCCATGCCCGGCAAGGTGAAGTACGAGCAGGCGAAATACTTCACCGAGGCGTTCCTGCGCGGGCAGCCGCACAAGGCGGCCACCCTGGCGACCGTGGCTCGCGACAAGATCAACGAGCTGCGGTCATGAGCGGCGTGTCCTTGCCGGAGCCGGTCCTTCGGGCCCCCGGGCCCGCCAGTGATGTCGACCTGGACCTGCTCGCCGCCGACCTGCGGGCCGAGGTGGACGGGGAGGTGCGCTTCGACGCCGGCTCGCGGGCCGCCTACTCCACCGACGGCTCCAACTACCGGCAGGTGCCGCTCGGCGTGGTGGTGCCGCGGACCGTCGAGGCGGTGGTGGCCGCCGTCGCGGTCTGCCGGCGGCACGGCGCGCCGCTGCTCTCCCGAGGCGGGGGCACGAGCCTGGGCGGGCAGTGCACCAACGTCGCCGTGGTCATCGACTGGTCGAAGTACTGCAACCGGCTGCTGGAGGTCGACCCCGACGCCCGGACCTGCCTGGTGGAGCCGGGTATCGTGCTGGACACCCTCAACGAACTGCTCGCCCCGACGGGCCTGGAGTACGGTCCCGAGCCGTCCACCCACGACCACTGCACCATCGGCGGCATGATCGGCAACAACTCCTGCGGAGCGACGGCCCAGCGCACCGGCAAGGCCGTCGACAACGTCGTCGAGTTGGAGGTGCTGCTGTATGACGGCACCCGGATGTGGGTCGGCGAGACCACCGACGAGCGGTATGCGGAGATCCAGCGCCGCGGTGGCCGGCAGGCGGAGATCTACCAGCAGCTGAGGGCGTTGCGTGACGAGTATCTGGACGAGATCCGTACCCGCTATCCGGACATCCCGCGCCGCGTCTCGGGTTACAACCTGGACAGTCTGCTGCCCGAGAAGGACTTCCACGTGGCGCAGGCGCTGGTCGGCTCGGAGGGCACCCTGGTCACGGTGTTGCGCGCCCGGCTGCGGCTGGTGCCGGTGGTTCCCGCCCGGGCAATGGTGTTCCTGAACTATCCGGACATCGCCGCGGCCGGAGATGCCGTACCGAAGATCCTGCCGCACGGTCCCATCGCGCTCGAAGGACTCGACGGCAAGCTGGTCAACTTCGAGAAGCGTAAGCACCTGCATCCGACGGCGCTGCACAAGGTGCCTGCGGGCCGCGCCTGGCTGATGGTCCAGATGGGCGGGGACAACGTCCGGGAAGCGAACGCTGCCGCCGAGCGGGTGATCAACGCGCTGCGCCACGACGGTGGGCCGGATGTGCACCGGTTCGAGAACGAGGCCGACGAAAAGCAGATGTGGACGGTCCGCGAGTCCGGGCTCGGTGCCACCGCCCGCGTGCCCGGTGAGCCCGACACCTGGGAGGGATGGGAGGACTCGGCGGTCCCCCCGGACCGGCTGGGCGACTACCTTCGGGACCTGAACCGCCTCTACCGGGAGTACGGCTTCGAACAGGCGTCGCTGTACGGGCACTTCGGGCAGGGCTGCGTGCACACCCGGATCCCGCTCAAGCTGTACACCGCCGAGGGAGTACGGCAGTTCCGGTCCTTCCTCCATCGGGCCGCCGACCTGGTTGCCTCCTACGGTGGATCCTTCTCTGGCGAGCACGGTGACGGGCAGGCCCGCGGCGAGCTGCTGCCGAAGATGTTCGGCGACCGGGTGATGCGTGCCTTCGGGCAGTTCAAGGCGGTCTTCGACCCGGACGACCGGATGAACCCGGGCAAGGTCGTGCCGCCGTACCCGCTCGACAGCCACCTTCGGCTGGGAGTGGACTACCACCATGACGACGTCCAGACGACCTTCCGGTACCCGCAGGACGACGGCAGTTTCGGGCGGGCGGTGCTGCGCTGCGTCGGTGTGGGCCAGTGCCGGCGCCCGCACGGCGGGGTGATGTGCCCGTCCTACATGGTCACCCGCGAGGAGGAGCACTCGACCCGGGGCCGGTCCCGACTGCTGTTCGAGATGCTCGACGGCACCGCCCGGGGCGGCACCATCGCCGACGGGTGGCGCTCGGAAGCGGTGCGTGACGCCCTCGACCTCTGCCTGGCCTGCAAAGGCTGCAAGGCCGACTGCCCGGTCAACGTGGACATGGCCACCTACAAGGCCGAGTTCCTCTCGCACCACTACGCCCGCCGGCTGCGCCCGCTGTCGCATTACTCGATGGGGTGGCTGCCGGTGGTGGCCGCGGCGGCGTCGCGGGCGCCCCGGGTGGTGAACGCGCTGGCCCAGGCGCCTGGCCTGACCCGGCTGGCCAAGCTGGCCGGCGGGATCGACCAGCGTCGGGACATCCCCTCCTTCCCGCCGCAGAGCTTCCAGCGGTGGTTCGCCGGGCGCACCCCCGGCGGCGACGGGTCCCGGGGCGAGGTGCTGCTCTGGCCGGACACCTTCACCAACCACTTCCACCCCGGCATCGCCCGGGCGGCGGTGGAGGTGCTGGAGGTCGCGGGGTGGCGGGTGCGGGTGCCCGACCAGCCGGTCTGCTGCGGCCTGACCTGGATCTCCACCGGGCAGCTCGGGGTCGCCAAGGCGATCCTGCGCCGGACCGTCGACGTGCTGCGGCCGTACCTGCGCGCCGGCACTCCGGTGGTGGGGCTGGAACCGAGCTGCACCGCCGTGTTCCGCAGCGACGCCCACGAGCTGTTCCCGGACGACGACGACGTCACCCGGCTGCGCGAGCAGACGGTCACCCTGGCCGAGCTGCTGCACGACCACAGCCCGGGCTGGCATCCGCCGACCCTCCCGGCGCACGCGCTGATCCAGACCCACTGCCACCAGCACGCCATCCTCGGCACCGCCGCCGACCAGGCGGTGCTGTCGGCGGCCGGGGTCCAGGCCGACTTCCTCGACTCCGGCTGCTGCGGGCTGGCCGGCAACTTCGGCTTCGAGGCCGGCCACTACGAGGTCTCCGAGGCGTGTGCCGAGCGGGTGTTGCTCCCCGCACTGCGCGATGCCGACGACACCGACGTCATCCTGGCTGATGGGTTCAGCTGCCGTACCCAGGTCGAACAGGGCGCCTCCGGCGGCCGCACGGCGATCCACCTGGCCGAGCTGCTCCGTGCCGGGCTGCACGGCGGGTCCGTGCCGCCCCGGCCGGAACTGAGCTGGGCCGACCGGCCCCGGCCACCGTCCCGGGCCGCCCGCTGGGCTGCCGCCGGTCTGGTCGGGCTCGCCGCGCTCGGCCCGGTGGCCGCGCTCGCCGCCCGGGCCGGCCGGAGGGCACGGTGACCGCAGTGCGGCTGACCGCCGAGGCGTACCAGGTGCCCACCGACGCGCCGGAGGGCGACGGCACCGTGGCCTGGGCCAGCACCACCCTCGTGCTGGTCCGGGCCGAGGCCGACGGCCACGCCGGGATCGGCTGGACGTACGGGCCGGCTGCCGTGGTGCCGGTGGTCGCGGACCTGCTCACCCCGGTGGTGGCGGACCTCGACCCGGACGACGTGCCGGCGATCTGGACGGCCATGCGGCGGCGGCTGCGCAACGCCGGCCGGCCCGGCGTCGCGGGGCTGGCGCTCTCCGCCGCCGACTGCGCCGTCTGGGACCTCAAGGCCCGCCGGCACGACCTGCCGCTGGCCCGGCTGCTCGGCGCCGCCCGCCGGCAGGTGCCGGTCTACGGCAGCGGCGGCTTCACCACCTACGACGATGCGCGGCAGCACCGGCAGCTCGCCGGCTGGGTGCACGACGAGGGCATTCCCCGGGTGAAGATCAAGATCGGGGAGTCGTGTGGGACCGAGGTGGCCCGGGACCTGGCCCGGATGGCGGCGGCCCGGCGGACCATCGGCGACGACGCCGAGCTGTACGTCGACGCCAACGGCGGCTACCAGCGCAAGCAGGCGATCCGGGTGGCCCACGCCGCCGCCGACCTGGACGTGCGCTGGTACGAGGAACCGGTCAGCTCCGACGACCTGACCGGGCTCGGGTTGATCCGCGACCGGGTGGCGCCCGACGTGACGGCCGGTGAGTACGGCTTCGACCTGGTCTACTTCCACCGCATGGCCCCGTACGTCGACTGCCTGCAGATCGACGTCACCCGGTGCGGCGGGATCACGGAGTTCCTCCGCGCCGCCGCGGTGGCCGCCGCCGCCGGGCTGGAGGTCTCCGGGCACTGCGCGCCGCACCAGCACCTGCCGGTCGCTGCGGCCACGCCCAACCTCAGACACCTGGAGTGGTTCCACGACCACGTCCGGATCGAGTCGATGCTGTTCGACGGGGCGGTGCCGGCCACCGGCGGCAGTGTCCCGGTGCCGCTGGACCGGCCCGGCAACGGCCTGGAGTTCCGGCCGGACCACGCCCGCCGGTACCGGGTGGCCTGAGGTGGACCGCGACCAGCAGGGACCGCTGGTTGCCGCTGCCCACCGGCGGTGTGGCAGTCCGGCTGGCGGGCGGTCCGCACGACCGGAGGATGACCATGAGAGTCGATGAGCTGCACCACCCCACCGGACGGGTGCTGGTGGTGGTCTGCGACAAGGGGGAAGAGCCAATCAGCATGATCGGCGGCGCGCTGCACCGCCACGCGCTGCGGGCCGGACGGGTCACCGCGGTCGGCGGGTTCCGGGAGGCCGACGTCGGCTGGTTCGACCCGGAGCGCGATGACTACCGCCGAATCCCGGTGCGGGAGCAGGTGGAGGTGCTGTCGCTGCTGGGCGACGTGGCCGCCCGCGACGGCGAGCCGGTGCTGCACGCGCATGCCGTGCTCGGCCGCTCCGACGGCAGCACGGTGGGCGGACACCTGCTCCGCGCCCAGGTCTGGCCCACCCTGGAGGTGATCGTCACCGAGGTCGCTCCGGAGTTGGCGAAGCGGGTCGACCCGGAGACCGGGCTGGCCCTGATCGGCGACCCCCGTCGCTGACCGTCCGCTCACCGACAGGGGCCGACCTGACCCAGGGTGACCGCCGTCTCCAGCCTCAGCGCGTGCACGAACCCAGGTGCGCGCCGGTTACCCCGGCGCGGGGGTCCGATACGCCCGCCGCCCGCCGCCCGCCGATCCGGTCCCACCCCGGATGACTGGCGGCAGGGCTCGCGGGTAGGCGGGGCGCGTTCCAGGTGACGGGAGAGGTGACATGGGTCGGAACCGACAGGACATCCGGGTGGCGGTGGTCACGGGAGCCAGCGCCGGGGTGGGACGGGCCACCGTCCGGCTGCTCGCCCAGCGGGGCATCGCCATCGCGCTGCTCGCTCGGGGACGCACCGGGCTCGACGCCGCCGCGGCGGAGGTGCGGGCCGCCGGCAGCCGGCCCCTGCCGATCGAGGTGGACATGGCCGACCATGACCAGGTGGTCGCCGCGGGCGAGCGGATCGAGGGCGAGCTGGGCCCGATCGACCTGTGGATCAACGATGCCTTCAGCTCCGTCTTCGCACCGTTTCAGGAGATCCGGCCGGAGGAGTTTCGCCGGGCCATGGAGGTCACCTACCTCGGCTACGTGCACGGCACGCGGGTGGCGCTGGCCCACATGACACCACGGAACAGGGGCACCATCGTGCAGGTCGGCTCGGCGCTGGCGTACCGGGGAATCCCCCTGCAGGCGGCCTACTGCGGCGCGAAGCACGCCATCGTCGGCTTCACCGAGTCGCTGCGCTGCGAGCTGCTGCACGAGCGCAGCGACGTGCAGGTGACCATGGTGCACCTGCCTGCGGTGAACACGCCGCAGTTCGACTGGCTGCTGTCCCGGCTGCCCCGCCACGCCCAACCGGTGCCGCCGATCTACGAGCCGATCGTCGCGGCCCGGGCGATCGTCGCGGCGGCCGACCGGCCGAGCCGGCGGGAGTACTGGGTCGGCATGTCCACCGTGTTGACCATCCTCGGCAACCGGATCGCCCCGGGGCTGCTGGACCGGTACCTCGCCCGGACCGGGTACGGGTCGCAGCAGACGGGGCGCCCGGCGGACCCCGATCGCCCGAACAACCTGTGGCAACCGGTGGACGGCCGGGGCGGGCACGATCACGGCGCGCGGGGCGGCTTCTCCGGCCGCTCGCACCGCCACAGCCCGCAGGCCTGGCTGTCCCGGCACCGGCTGGTCAGCGCCGCCGGCCTCACCGGCGCGGCGCTGGGCGCCCTGGCCTGGCGCCGGCTCTGACCGTGCGGTCCGAGCCCCTGTCGCCACGGACCGATGCGGTACCGGCAGCCGGTTACCAGGAAGCGGGCGGGCCTGGTCACGGTGCGGGCTACGGTCTTCCGGTGAGGGCTCGTACCGGCGCAGTTGAGGCACTCAAGGCTGATCCGGCCATGTCGTCTCTTCGCCGCTCGCTGGCGTTCTACTACGGTGACCCGGCGCGCGAGGCGGCGATGGACGAGTTGTACGCGCGCTTTGTCGAGGCTGGCGATCTCGTGTTCGACGTCGGGTCCCACGTGGGCGACCGGACCGGCAGTTTCCGCCGCCTCGGGGCACGCGTCGTGGCCGTGGAGCCGCAACCCCTGTGCATACGCGCCATGCGGACGATCTATGCCGGGGAAGCCGACGTCGTGCTGGTCGAGGCGGCCTGCGGGGCGTACGACGGCAGCGTCCGGCTGCATGTCAACTCCCGCAATCCCACGGTGACCACCGCGTCCGCCCATTTCCTCCATGCGGCGCACGGCGCGGGTGGTTGGGAGGACCAGGTGTGGGACTCGACGGTCGAGGTGGCCTCGACCACCCTCGACTCCCTGATCGGCCGCTACGGCACGCCGACCTTCGTCAAGATCGACGTTGAGGGGTTCGAGGAGGCGGTCCTGGCGGGGCTGAGCCGCCCACTTCCCGCGCTGTCCTTCGAATTCACCACGATCGAGCGTGCGGTGGCACTGCGGTGCGTCGACCGTCTCACGGCGCTCGGCTTCGACGGTTTCGACATCGCGTTCGGTGACGACATGGCCCTGGCCTTCGGGGGGTGGAGATCGGCGACGGAGATGGCGGAGCAGCTCCGGTCGCTGCCCCACGAGGTCAACTCCGGTGATGTGTACTGCGTGTCGCAGCTACCCTGACACGGCGCTCCGGCGCGGCGCGGGCGTGACCGACCCGGTCCGGGAGGGCGCGCAGGTGGCGGGTGACCACCGACCAGCGACGCGGGCTGATGACAGTCAGGCTGCTGCGCGCGCGTCGCTCACGCGCCGCGGGCGAACAGGGCCAGGCGTACCCGGTTCGGGCTGTTGGTCTTGGTCATCAGGCTGGTGATGTGGGTCTTGACCGTGGTGACGCCGATGTGGAGCCGCTCGGCGATCTCCGTGTTGGACAGGCCCTCGGCGACCAGGTTCAGCACGTCCTGCTCGCGTGCGGTCAGTCCCTGGGCCGGCTGCGGCGTCTCCGCGCGGGCGTGCACCGCGCGCTGGACCAGACGTTGCAGCACCTCCTGGCTGAACGGGCTGTCGCCGACGGCGGCCCGGCGGACGCCGTCCAGCAGGTCGGCGGGCGGTGCGTCCTTGAGCAGGAACCCGCAGGCGCCGGCGGTGAGGGCCGGATAGAGGTGGTCGTCGTCGCCGAACGTGGTCAGCACCAGGACGCGGGTGGCGGGCCGGTCGGCGAGGATGCGGCTGGTCGCGGTGATCCCGTCGACGCCGGGCATGCGCAGGTCCATGATGACGACGTCGGGGACGAGCCGCGCGGCGAGGGAGATCGCCTCCCGGCCGTTGTCGGCCTCGCCGACGACCTCGATGTCGGGCTGGCCGTCGCAGAGCATGCGCAGGCCCGCGCGGATGAGGTGCTGGTCGTCGACCAGCAGGACGCGGATCACGCCAGCTCCGGCGCGGGTGGTGCGGTCGGGGCCTTGCGTTCGCGGGGCACCGACGGGGCCGGCGTGACGGTGGGCGGGAGGGGAGAAGTCGCCGGCCCGGAGGCGGACGCGCCGACCGCGGCCGGGAGGACGGTGCGGACCCGCCACCCCGCGCCGGTCGGGCCTGCCTCCAGCTGACCGCCGAGGACTTCGACACGCTCGCGCATGCCGGTGATGCCGTGGCCGCCGCCGGGCGGCACTTCCGCAGGCACCCAGCCGCGCCCGTTGTCCGAGACCGCCCAGTGGACGGCTCCGTCGACCACGGAAACCGACAGGAGGGCTCGGGCCGACGTGCCGGCATGCTTGGCCACGTTGGTCAGCGCCTCCTGGGTCAGTCGCAACACCGCCAGGCCCCGAACCGCATCGAGCGAACCGACCGCCGGGTCGATGTCCGCCTCCACGGTGACACCGGCCTGGCGGGCCCGATCGACCGCCGCGCCGAGTGCCGCCGGTAGCGCCGACGGCTCGATCGCGGTCAGCGCCGCGTCACCGCGTACCCCATCGGGGTTGCGCAGGACCGCGACCAGCCGGCGCAGATCCGCCAGGGCCGCGGTTCCCGTGCCGTGCACGTCGTCGAAGACCTCGCGCACTCGCGGATCCAGGTCCGTCAGCACGTGCCGGGCCACGCCGACCCGCAGCACCATCGATGCCACGTGATGCGCGACCACGTCGTGCAGCTCGCGGGCGATGGCGCTGCGTTCGTCGGCGCGCGCGGCGCGGCTCTCCGACTCGCGCCGGCGCTGCTCCTCCGCCGCCCGCTCCTCGGCCTGCTGGCCGAGTTCCCGGGTGGTCCGGATGACCAGACCGAGCAGCAGCGGCACGCCGACCTCCAGAGTCAGCCCGAAGACGCCGGAGAGGAACCGTCGGAACGGATCGCCGATCGAATCGGTCAGTTCGACCGTGGCCAGCAGCCCGGCGGCCAGCCAGATGATCCGCGGCCGGTGGGCCCACATGGCCAGCTCCAGCAACGCCCAGCTGGCACCCACCTGATTGATGGTTGTGTCGTCGACGAGCTGGAACGCGATCGCCAGCAGCGCGCCCTGCCACACCAGGTTGACCAGCGGCCGGCGGTGGAACACCAGCGCGACGGCGAACGCGATCGCCGCGAGGATCCACTGGGTGGCCGTCGGCGAGCGTCCGGCCTGGGTGCCGAAGATCAGATAGCCGACGCCGCCGAGGTCGAGCAGCAGCATCCGTACGCGCGTGTCGCGTCCGTCGAACAGTCGTCCCACCCACCCCACGGGATCAGCCTAGGCGCTGCGGCTCGGGGGCAGGAGCGACCGTCGGCCGGACCCACCTGGTCCGGACTCCGAGGTAGGCGGCCAGGCCGAGCGGCCCGAGCAGGATCGTCAGCACCAGCACCGGAGCCATGACCAGCGCCGGTACCCCTCGTTGCAGGCTGTCGAGCCACGCCCACCGGCCGGCGAACAGATCGAACGCGATCATGTGGGCCCAGGCCGCGGCCGCGCCGTCCGCGGTGCCGAGCAGGTCGCGCATGCCGTCCAGGGTCGGCGACAGCACGGCCGGCAGCACGTCGTCGAACGCCGGGATCACCAGCATCGCGTAGATCACCAGGACCGGTAGCACGATCAGCGGCGAGGCGATGATCCGGGCGGTCCGGGACCAGTGCGGCAGCAGGAGCATCAGCGCCCAGAACGGCGCGGCAACCGCGAACGTCAGCGTGAACAGCGTCCGGGTCATGCGGCCAGCGCCAGTTCCGGCTTGGGCCGGCGAGCCATGACCACGCCGGCGGCGGACGCGGTCGCCACCACCAGGGCCGCCACGGCGACCAGCGTGAGGACGTCCGGACGCAGCAGCGGCTGCCCGCGCAGTGCCTGCCAGGTCAACAGCATCGTGAGTACGCCGTAAGCCCCGCCCGCGACGACCAGCAGCCGCACCCGGGTGCGCTCGTCCAGCCGCGTCCCGAGGAACCGGCTCAGCAGGATCGCCAGGACCGGTAGCGCCTGCAGGGCGTGCAGTCCCACGAAGTGCCCGATCCGCAGATCCCCGCCGGTGGTGCTCCAGCCCACCAGCGGCAGCCCGGGCCCGCCGTCCGGCACGCCCACGCTGTGCGCCCCGCTGACCCCTTCGATGCCCGGGTCCTGGCTGGGCAGCACCATCGGTACCGCCGCCAGCATGCCCAGCAGGGACAGGCCGAGCCCCCATCCGACGGCGTGCTTGGCGACCCGGTCCGCGCTCGGCTGACGCAGCACCACGATCCCGATGACGAAGTGCGCGGCGAACAGCACTGTGATCATCGCGCCCATCGCCTGGAACAGGGCGGCGTTCAGCGGGGTCGTCCCGTTGTAGTGGCTGGTCGTGCCCCGCAGCACCTGCCCGACGATCACCACCATCTCGGCCAGCGACACCGCGACGATGACCGTGCCCGCCCGCTCCGCGATCCGGCTACGTCGCGGCAGCAGGGAGAGCATCCAGGCGAGGGTGGTGCCGTACAGCACGAAGGACACGGAGAACTTGAACGGCTTGAGCCAGATCGGCACGCCCGTGAGGACGCGCGAATCGGCGAAGATGCCGACCGCGGAGACGACGGCGAGCAACGCCATCGCCGAGACGAAAACCATCATTGGGCGGTGCCAGTGTGCCGCCCGGCGCAGTGCGGTAGTCATACCTGTAGATGCTGGTGAGCCGGCCCCCGGGCCGCGCCCGACCGCAGGCCCCGGTTGCGGCCGACGGTCGGAGCGCTGTCTCCTCCCTGGGGAGGAGGCGGAATACCGAGCCACACCCCGGGGCCGCGTCAGCATCCACAAGCTCCATTGAGTTGCTCAAAACCGGCTCCACCGATGTGACGCACCGTGGAAGTATGGCCACAATATCGAGGGAAATATATTTCCTTCGTATGCTCTGGCTCCCTTGTTCCGACGCGGGGAGGACACATGAGACCAGAGTGGAGACCGCCGGCGATCACCCCACGCCGACGGCGCAGATCGGTGATCCGAGCCGTCCTACGGCAGCGGGTGCCGGCCATGGCCGTCGGCCTGGTGCTGGCGCTGGTCGCCGGCATGGCGACCTATGTGCCGGCCGCCGCCGCGCCACCCCCGACCTCGGACGGCACCCGACACAAGTCCGTACCGGCCGGAAAGCTGACACCGCGCAAGCCGCTCCGCACCGCCACCGACCGGGCCGCGACCACCCGCATCACCCACCGGGACCTGCCCCGGCCGGACTCGGCGTCGGTGCCGCCGACCGGCGCCGTGACCCGGGTGGGCGATCTGCCCGTCACGGTCAGCCCCGCCGCCCCGACCAAGGGTGAAGAGGCCCGGGCGGACCGCGTCGCCGCGCCCGCGCCGGTCCGCGTCCGGGTGCTCGACCAACGGGCGACGACCGCAGCCGGAGTACGCGGCGCACTGCTGTCGCTGTCACGCCAGGACCCCCGGCCCGGCCGTGCCAGGGTCCTGGTCGACTACTCCGGATTCCGCAACGCCTTCGGCGCCGACTACGCCGGGCGGCTGCGCCTGGTCGAGCTGCCCGCCTGCGCTCTGACCAGTCCCGCCAAGGCCGCCTGCCGGGCCGGCCGGGACCTGCGCGCGGTCAACGCCCGCGGCACCCTGACCGCCGACGTGATGGTGGCCGGCAGCGGCGGCGACAGCCTCGTCGCGCTGACCTCCTCCGCGACGTCCGGCGGCGGCAACTTCGAGTCGACGTCGCTGCGACAGGCCTACTCCTGGTCCGCCGGCAACATCGGCGGCAGCTTCACCTACAGCCATCCGCTGGGCGTGCCACCCGCGCCGGGACCCACCCCCAACCTGGCGCTGACCTACGACAGCGGCCTGGTGGACGGGCAGACCGTCGCCGACAACGGCCAGGCCTCCTGGGTCGGTGAAGGCTGGGATCTGCAGATCGGCTATGTCGAGCGGTCCTACCGGCCGTGCTCGCAGGATGCGGCCGGCAGCCAGTTGGTCGGTGACCTCTGCTGGTTCTCCCGCGACAACGCCACTCTGGTCTTCGGCGGGCAGTCGGTCTCCCTGGTCAAGGACGCCACCAACGGCTGGCGGGCGGCCAAGGACGACGGGCTGAAGGTCGAGAAGCTCACCGACACGGTCAACGACGACAACGACCACGAGTACTGGAAGGTGACCACGCAGGACGGCACCCAGTACTTCTTCGGCAAGAACAAGCGGTACTCCAACGACAACGAGAGCACCAACTCGGTGCAGACCGTCGCGGTGTATGGCGACGATCCCGAGGACCCGTGCGCCAACACGATGTGTCGCGAGGGGTACCGGTGGAACCTCGACTACGTCGTGGACACCCGCGGCAACACCATGACGTACGTCTACGACCGGTTCACCGGCTACTACCAGCCCGGCACCGGCAGCCTCGGCTCCAAGTACCTGTACGACGTGGCCGCGAACCTGGACCACATCGACTACGGCGACCGGGCCGGCTCCGAGCACTCGGCCAACGCGCCGATGCGGGTCACCTTCGAGAAGACCTCCCGCTGTATTGGCTCGTGCACCAACGCCGACTACCCGGACACCCCGCTGGATCTGTACTGCGACGAGAACGCCACCGCCTGCTCCAGCCGCGGCCCGGTCTTCTTCAACAAGTACAAGCTCTCCGCGATCAACACCCAGGTCTGGGACTCCAGCTCACCCGCCCAGTACCGCACCGTCGACCGCTGGGAGCTGAACCACACCTTCCCGCCTAACCCCGACCTCGTCGCGCCGGCCGGGGCGGACACCTCGCCCAACCTCTGGCTCCAGTCGATCCGCCACATTGGCTACGCCAAGGACGGCACCAGCATCACCGAGCCGCTGATGGAGTTCGGTGGCGACTACAACGACCCGGCCACCGGCGAGGTGCTCGGCAACCGGGTCGACTGGGGCGGCAGCACCGGCATGCCACCGTACGTGCACTACCGGATGGTGTCGGTTCGTCCGGGCACCGGTTCGCAGACCTCGGTCACGTACACCCGGACGCCCGACCGTGGCGTGAAGTGCGACAGCGCCTGGGCGCCGTTTCCGGACAACAACCCGTACCTGTGCTTCCCGCAGTACCACCAGCCGAACGACGCCAGCCAGCAGACCGCCTTCGGCTGGTACTACAAGTACCTCGTCTCGTCGGTGACCGAGCGGGACCTCACCGGCTCGTCGCCGGACGAGAAGACGACCTATGCGTACACCAACGAGGCCACCTCCGACAGCGCGCTCTGGGCGCACGACACCAACGAGTCCGTCCAACTGGCGTACCGGACGTGGTCGCAGTGGCGTGGCTACAGCACCGTCACCGCCACCAAGGACGCGGGCGCCAACGCCAAGACGGTCAGCCGCAACGTCTTCCACCGTGGCATGGACGACGACGGCAAGACCAACTCCGACGGGTCGGGAATGACCTGGTTCAGTCGCCGGGCCGGTCTGCTCGCCCCGTTGGGCACCCCCAACCTGGACGGCGCGATTTCCGGCCAGGGCGGCAAGTGCCTGGACATCATCAACGCAAGCCAGGTCGAAGGCACGTCGGTGCACCTGTGGGAGTGCTACGGCGGCGCGAGCCAGGTCTGGCTGCGTGGCCCGAACGGCAGTATCCGCAACCCCGCCTCCGGCATGTGCCTGGACATCGACAACTGGCAGACCGCCAACGGCACCGAGCTACAGATCTGGAAGTGCACCGGCGGCTGGAACCAGGTCTGGCAGCCGCAGCCCGACGGCAGCCTGCGCAACCCGCAGTCCGGCAGGTGCGTGGACATCTCGTCCTGGGGCACCGTCAACGGCACCCGCGTCCAGCTGTGGGACTGCACCGGCGACTACAACCAGGTCTGGCAGCCCCAAGCCGACCAGAGCATGGTCAATCCGCAGGCAAACCGGTGCATGGAGGTCGCCAACGGCGCCAGCACCGACGGCACGAAGCTCTGGTCCCGCAAGTGCACCACCGACGATCCGTCCGCCAACGTGTGGCAGCCGGCCGTCCGGCAGGTGTGGCAGCTGCAGACCAACGGCCAGGTCAAGAACCCGGCCACCGGCAAGTGCATGGACATTCAGGGCCCGAACACGGCCAACGGCACCCTGGTCCACCTCTGGACCTGCTCGTCAACTCCGGTGTGGAGCCAGATCTGGCAGCCGCAGGACGACGGCAGCCTGAAGAACCCGCAGTCGGGGCGCTGCCTCGAGACGGCCACCGGAACCTACGGTGACGCCAGCGGCCAACTGAAGATCGCCGACTGCAACGGCACCATCGGCCAGAAGTGGATCAACCGGTTCGTCGACTCCGACGGCCTTCACGGCGCGCTGCGGTAGAGCCTCGACCTCGACGGCACCCGGATCGACAACTCCACGATCCACGTCCCTGCCGTCACCCGTACCGCCACCCGCGACGCCCCGGCCGCCGGGGGCCAGGAGGTGCGCGGATACCGGGTCACCGAGCCCGTCACGAAGGCGCGGACCTGGATCACCGCCAGCAGCAAGTACCGCTGGACCGAGGGACAGGCCACCTACGACAACACCTACGGCCTGCCCGTCGACACCCGGGACCTGGGTGACATCTCGGTCAGCACCGACGACGCCTGCGTCCGCACCGAGTACGCCCGCAACCCCACTTCGCACATGGTCGGCTACCCCTCCCAGGTGACCGAGTACGCCGGCGCATGCGGCACCGGCACCGTCATCTCGCAGACCCAGTCCTACTACGACCTGACCACCACCCTGCACGCTGCGCCGACCAAGGGTCTGAAGACCAGGACCCGCACACTGACCACCGCGCCGGACGTGTGGGCCGTCACCGAGGCGACCTACGACCAGCGCGGCCGCCCGGTGACCAACACGGATGCCCGCGGCCAGGTCACCCTCACCAGCTACAACCCGGCGGACAACCTGCCGCTCAAGGAATCCACGGTCACCAACCCGCGCGGGCACAAGTCAACGGTCAGGTTCGACGAGGGCCGCGGTGTGCCCACCCAGGTGGTCGACGCCAACAACAAGACCACCCTCACCACGTACGACCAACTTGGCCGCAAGAGCGCGGTGTGGCTGCCGACCGAGAAGAAGGTCAACGGCGACCCGCCGTCGATGCGGTACTCCTACGACATCCGCAGCGACACGCCGAGCCGGCTGCTCACCGAGGTGCTGCAGACCCGCAGCGTCGAGCCCGGCAGCAGCCCGGTCTACCTGACCTCGTACGAATTTCTCGACGGCCGGCTGCGTACCCGCAACACCCAGACGGCGGCGCCCGCGGGCGGTCGCATCGTCGAGGAGACCAAGTACGACGCACGCGGCCACGTTGCGGTCAAGACGGCGCCGTTCTACAACGCCGCCGTCGCCGGCTCGGGCTTCGTGTCGTCGTCCTCGGTCGACGTGCCGTCGCAGACGGTCCACAGCTACGACAACCTCAACCGGGCCACCTCGGCGGCGCTGCAGGCCAACGGCGTGGAGAAGTGGCGCACCACGCAGAGCTATGACGGCGACCGCACCACCCTGACGCCGCCGTCCGGCGGGGCCACGACCACCAACTTCGACGCCGCCGGGCGGCCGGTCAAGCTGACGGTCCGTCCCACCAGCAGCACCACGGAGATCACCTCCTACGGCTACGACACGGCCGGCAACCTGGCCACCGTCACCGACCCCGCCGGCAACGTCACCCGTTACACCTACAACCTGGCGGGCCTGCGAACCAAGGTCGAGGATCTCGACACCGGAAACACCACCTCGGCCTACAACCAGGCCGGTGACCTGCTGTCGACCACCGACGCGCGCGGGCAGAAGATCTCCTACCAGTACGACGTGCTCGGGCGGCCCACCTTCCGCTGGAACGGTGACCCGTCGACCGGCACCAAGCTGGTCACCTACGAGTACGACGGCATCGTCGGCGTCACGGGGCAGATGTCCCGCACCACCCGGCACGCCGGGACGACCAACTACATTGTCGAGCCCACCGGCTACGACGACCGGTACCGTCCTACCGGCATCCAGTGGACCATCCCGGCCGCCGAGGGCGACCTCGCCGGCACTTACCGGACCGAATACGCCTACGACTCCGCCGACCACGTCACCTCGATCGTCTACCCGGCACGCGCCGGTCTGCCGGCCGAGACGGTGGGCGTGGGCTACGACGACAAGGGCTTCGCCACCAACCTGGCGGGCCTGGACAACTACGTCTCCGCAACCGGGTTCACCAGCATCGGCCAGTTGGCCTCGCGCACCTACGGCAACCCGGGCGCCGGGCAGCTGATCCGCAGCTACGGGTGGGACGGGTCCACCGGGCGGCTCGCCCGGATCTCCGCCACTCTGCCGGACCCGGCGACGCCCGGGGCGCTCAAGACGGTGCAGGACGACCGGTACAACTACCTGGCCGCCGGTGACGTCTTGTCGATCAAGGACCACACCGACGGGCAGTCGCAATGCTTCCGCTACGACGGCCTGCACCGGGTGACCGAGGCGTACACCGCCCTGGACGACTGCGCCGCAGACCCGACGAACGTCGGCGCGAGCGGTAAGCAGCCGTACTGGGACAGCTTCGCCTTCGACAACGCCGGCCGGCGCACCGCCGACACGCACCGCACCGCCACCGGCACCACCAACCGCACCTACACCTACCCGGCCACCAACCAACCCCAGGTGCACGGCATCAAGTCGATCGCGACCACGGTCGACGGCGTCCCCCGCACCGACACCTACGCCTACGACCTCGCCGGCAACGTCAAGACCCGCACCGTCGCGGGAGTCACCAGCGACTACACCATCAACGTCGAGGGCGACTTCGACGGCGCCACGGTAGGACAGGACCAGACCAAACACCTCTACGACGCCGACGGGACCCTGCTGATCCGCACTGACCCGACCGGCAAGACCCTCTACCTCGGCAGCGAGGAAATCAAGTCCGCCGGCAAGACCATCACCGGCACCCGCTACTACGGCCGAGACGGCGCCACCGTCGCCGCCCGCAGCAAGGACGGACTGTCCTGGCTCGCCGCCGACCACCAAGGCAGCGCCAACCTGACCGTCAACCCGGCCACGGGCGCGGTGCAGCGGCGCTGGTACACCCCGTACGGGGCAGACCGTGCCCCCGTCACCGACTGGCCGACCGACCGCGGGTTCCTCAACGCCGCAGCCAACGCCTCCACGAAGCTACTCGACGTCGGCGCCCGCGAGTACGACCCAGACACCGGCACCTTCATCGCCCCCGACCCACTCGTCGACCTCGAGAGCCCCAACAGCTTCAACCCATACGCATACTCCCAGCACAACCCGATCACCCTCGCCGACCCGAGCGGCCTCGCACCCTTCAGCGGGATCGAGTTCCACTGGGACGGCCAGGACACCGAGAACGCTGTAGTGGCTGGCCTGGTCGTCGTGGGCACCGTGGGCGCAATCGCTCTCTGCGGTAGTACCGGGGTCGGGTGTCTGCTGGTGGGCGCCGTCGCCGGTGCCACCATCGGCTACGCCGGTGCCACCGCACAACCGGGCCACCGTATCCAGGCGGCTACTGTGGCCCTGGCCGCCACCGCCATCGGGGGCGGGGTCGGATCGGGTGTCCGGCTGCTCGCGGTGAAGGCTGGCGTCTCGGCCACCAGTCGGGGCCTTCAGGCTGCCGTCGGGTCGGCGGCTGGAGTAACCGACAGTGCGGTGACACAGGTCGGTACGACCGGGAAGGTCGACTGGCGGCAACTCGTCGTCGCCGGGGCTGTCGGCGGGGCGCTGGGGGCTGTGATCAAGCCGCGGGCGGGTTGCGCGCCGACGCACAGCTTCGACCCGGACACTCCCGTGCTCATGGCCGATGGTTCGGCCAAGCCGATCGGCGACGTGGAGGTTGGTGACCAGGTGGTCGCCACCGACCCGGAGACCGGCCGGACGATGGCCGAGTCGGTGGACCAGCTCCATGCCAACCGCGACACCGATTTGACCGATGTAACCGTCACCGTGGAGGACAGCACCCCCGAGGACGGCACCACCGCTACCACCACGACGACCCTTAAAACCACCCAGCACCATCCGTTCTGGGACCAGACCACCGAGCAGTGGGTGTACGCGGCCGAACTGGTCGTCGGGCACCAGTTGCGTACGACCGACGGTGACATTGTCACAGTTGCAGCCGTTCGCAACCACACCGGTGGCAAAGACATGCGCGACCTCACCGTCGCCAACATCCACACGTACTACGTCTTCGCTGGCGGCGAACCCGTCCTTGTCCACAACATCAACCCAGGCTGCTACACGAGCGTCTTCCAACACCAGCTCGATCCCGCTGACTTCGGAAAATCGCGTCCCACGCATTTCCGTCGCGCCAACGCGGCTCTTCTCAAAGCGATGGACGACGACCCGGAGCTCGAGAAGCTGATGAAGGAGATTGTGAGCCCCGACCTGCGCAAGCAGCTCACGGACAACCCGGCTGCCTCGCCGTACGGCTGGGTGTGGCAGCATGCGACGATCGCGCAGGGACGCGGTGTCCCAGGTGTGATGCAGCTGGTGCCCTGGTCGGAGCACTTCAATGCGAAGTCACCGTTCTGGAGGATCCTGCACCCGCTGCCTCGATACGGGGGCGGCTACGCCGAGTGGGCCATCCCGAACGGGGCTCCAAGGAACTGATGGAGGTGAAGGCACGTCGTGAGATACTCCATTCTGCATCGTCACGGCACATCGGAAAGTCTGGACGACGTCCCCGACGCAAAGATCACCGCACTGCTCTCCGAGTTGGACAGAGACGTCACTGATCCGGAGCACGGTGACGTGTGGCTGACCCAGAATTCGTCTGGATGGTCGCTGGGAAGGTTCGCGGGAGCACGCAGACTGGTGGTCCTGGAGAACACGGAACCTGGAGGGGAGGCGCTTCACCGAACAGGCGTCACGCCCGAGGAAGCATTCCGCCTCTTCCGGCGCCTCGCCAACGGCGACGTGGACGCCATCCGCGGGGAAGCCTGGAACCCCGGCTACGGATCGTGAAGCATCAGGTGGAGATGCTGGCGAGATAGGGCGAGCGCGATGCGTCCGATGGACGCATCGCGCTCCCTTTTCAGCCCAGCACTGAACCGGCTGACCAGCCGTGGGCTCAGGGCGGTTGCGTAGTCGGGCGGTAGGGCTCTGAGCTGGGGACCTGTGGAGTGAATGGTCTCTGTGGCGGTGAAGGGTGCGGGTGAGATCGAATCGGTGATCATGGAGTTCTCGACGCTTCACGACACCCCGAGGACCTCACCCGCCGATGGCATCATCCCTCCTCACCACACTGGCCGTAACGACACCCGCCACCGATACCCCACCAGCCCTGGTCCCCGATGGTGAGCAGATTGGTCTGCTGCCTGCCTTGTCCGCGGTCCCTGATTCCCGTGACCCGCGCGGTTGGCGTTACCCGCTGTCCGGGCTGCTCACCGTCGCGGTGTGTGCGGTGCTGGCCGGTGCGTCGTCGTTCGCCGCGATCACCGACTGGCTCCACGACCTCGACGAACACGCCCGTGCCAGGCTCGGATTCGACCGCGGTGTGCCCGCGGGTACGACGGTTCGGCGGCTACTGACCCGCCTGGACGCCAGTCGGCTGGCCACCGTGCTGGCCGGCTGGCCCCACAGCCGCGCCCAGCCGGTCACTCCAAGGCGAAGGCACTACCGGACGATGCAGGAACCCTGTACCTGCCGAGAATGCCATCTGGGCAGCTCAGGCGGCGTGCTCGTATTCGTGAGGGACACCACCGAGGCGGTCGCGCCGGTGGATGTTCAGCCGGGCGAGTTGGTTCGGGTCGGTGATCGGTTCGGGGGAGCGGCTTCAGCGGCCGGAGGTTCGCGATCCCCTGGTGCGGTCGGTGTAGGTTGTAGAACCGCTCGTACTCCCGCAGCGCATGCAGCAGATGCCGCTGGTTCCAGATCAGCGTGCGGTCCAGCAGCTCGCGGCGGCAGGTCCGCACCCAGCGTTCCATGATCGCGTTCATCCGGGGTACCTGGACGCCGCTGAGCACGACCTTGACGCCGGCGTCGGCCAGGATCGCGTCGAACAGCGCCGGATACTTGTCGTCCCGGTCCCGGATCAGGTATTTGACTTTCCCGCCGGTGTCTTCGAGATCCATCACGAGGTTGCGGGCGGCCTGGCCGACCCAGGCGGCGGTCGGGTGCGGCGTGACGCCCAGGACGCGGATGCGGCGGCTGGCGTGTTCGATCAC
>NZ_JBEYTI010000045.1:0-41508 GCF_040642975.1 Micromonospora sp. NPDC047548 | reverse complement strand
CGTAGCGGGGACCGGTTTCACTGCACCCGGTGCGGGGTGGTGTGGCAGGCCGACGTGAACGCCGCGATCAACATCCTGCAGCGAGCCGGTGATCCTGACATCACCCTGCACACTCCGCACCAGCGGGTGAAGCAGATCTTGCAGAACCGAACCGATCGCCACCGGACCAGACTGCCGGTCCAGGACTCCAGCGCGGCCACCACGGCCGGGCGGAGAGCGAATTATCCGAACCGCTCAACAATGAGCAAAAAGTAGGAAGCAGTGGACGCGATGACGGTGATGGACGACTGGGTCACGGCGGCCTGCGCCGAACTGGGGCTGGACCCGGCCGAGGTGCCGGTCTCGATGGTGCTCGGCCTGGCCGGGGACGTCGCCCACCAGGTGCTGCGACCGGGCGCGCCGGTCAGCGCGTACCTGGTCGGGGTGGCGGTCGGGCGCGGCGCCGATCCGGCGGACGCGGTCGCACGGCTGACCGGCCTGGCCGGGACCTGGCCGGTGGAGCTGGGTGGCGACCGCCCCGACTGAGCCGCACCGGCCGTGTTGTCCGATCCCGGCCGCGGTGGATTCGATCCCGGGTGGGCCTGGGTAGGGTGACCTTGACGGGACGGAGGCGATCATGACGGCAGAGCACCCCTCGAAGCCGACCGGTGATCAGCCCGGCGGTTCGCCGGAGCAGCACGAGTCGATCCTGCTGGACGAGCCGACCACGGCCGACCTGCGGGCCAAGGTGACCGAGGCGTGGCGGGAGTTCGCCCGGGCGCTGGCCGAGCGGCTGTCCGCACTGCCCACCGGGGCGCACGTCGAGCTGACCCTCGATCCGACGGCGTCCGGCACCGGCGACGCCGTCTACTCGATCAGCGTGAACGTGGGCGACGGGGGTCGGATCTCCGCGCGGGCGGTCGGCAACGCCACCCTGCCGCCGGGCTACCGGCTGGACCGGGCCGCCGTCGCTGACATGATCGCCTTGGGCTGGTCGCCCCCCGGGGTGCTGGAGGGCTCCCGCCAGCAGTTCGGCCTGGAGGGCTCGACCGGCGACCCCAGCAAGCTGGCCGCGCTGCTCTCCCGCACCCTGCGCGACGTCTACGGCGCTCCGCACCCGGCCTTCCTGGTCTACCTGGTGCACGACGCCGAGGGGGAGCCGCTGCCGGTCGAACCGCTGGGCACCGCGCGCAGCGAGTTCGGCCCGGACCTCGACGTCGAGGCGGACCTCGACGAGGCGCTGGCCGTCGCCGCGAGCGCGCAGCAGGGCGAGGGCGACGACGTGCTGGCGCTGGAGGACCGGGTCCGCACCGTCGTGTCGACCATGCTCAAGTCGAAGTCCGATCAGATCCAGGTGGACTCGGACGGCGACATCAACATCCGCGCCGGCTCGGCGATGGTGTTCGTCCGGGTACGGGACAGCCCGCCCCTGGTCGACGTCTTCTCCCCGGTGCTCACCGAGGTGGAGCCGACCGAGCGCCTGTACGTGAAGCTCTCCGAGCTGACCAACCGGATGCCGATCGGCCGGCTCTACTGCGCCGACGACACCGTCTGGGCCTCCATCCCGGTCTTCGGCCGCAACTTCCAGGCCACCCACCTGATGCTGGCGGTGCAGGTGATGACCGGGCTGGCCGACGAGCTGGACGACCGGCTGCACGGCGAGTTCGGCGGCAAGCGGTTCTTCGGCGAGGGCGACAAGCCGAGCCGGCCGGCGGAGTCCGAGCACCGGACGGGCATGTACCTCTGACACCCCCGCGCCGCGCGGCGGGTGCGTGGGCGCGGTCAGGGGGCCGCCGCTCCGGTCAGCCGACGTCGAGCAGGGTCTTGCCGACGGTGACCCGCGACTGCATGGCGGCGTGCGCCTCGGCGGCCCGCTCCAGCGGGAACCGCTGCCCGATCCGCGGGCGCAGCCGCCCGGCCGCGCCCTCGGCCAAGGCCCGCGCGGTGAGCGCGCGCAGCTCGTCGGGGCCGGCGGCCGGTCGCAGCAGGGTCACCCCGCGCGCCGTGGCGGTCGCCTCCGGCACGTCGGTCCAGCTGCCGCTGGCCAGCCCGAAGCTGACCATCCGGCCACCGGGGTCGAGCAGGTCGAACGCCGTACGGCCCACCCCGCCGCCGACGCCGTCGAAGACGACGTCCACCCCGCCGGTGGCGGCGCGTACCCGGTCGGCCCAGTCCGGCTCGCGGTAGTCGATCACGACGTCGGCGCCGGCGGCCCGCACCAGGTCGGTCTTGCGGGCGCCGCCGGCGAGCGCCACCACCCGTGCTCCCGCCCGCGCGGCGAGCTGGACCAGCAGGCCGCCCACCCCGCCGGCGGCCGCCTCGACCAGCACGCGTTCCCCGGCGCGCGGCGCGGCCGCGCCGGTCAGCAGCAGCGCGGTCCGGCCGTCGGCGAGCAACGCCACCGCCTCGTCCAGCGCCAGTCCGTCCGGCACCTCGACCGGCGTGGCCCGGTCCACCACGACCCGCTCGGCGTACCCGCCGGAGCCGCCGGTGCCGCTGACCACCCGCCGGCCGACGAGCCCGGGATCCACCTCCGGGCCGACCGCGCCGATCACACCGCCGACCCCGTTGCCGGGGATCACCGGCAACGGGCCGCGGAACGGCCCGAACCCGGTGGCCCGGAACATCGTCTCGACGAAGGTGAGGTTGACGTGTGCCACCTCGATCAGGACCTGCCCCGGCCCGGGCGTCGGGTCGGGTGCCGTTCCCGGCACCAGCACCTCCGGCCCGCCGAACTTCCGCAGCCACACCGCCCGCACGGTCCCCCCTCACGTCGTCGTCCGGCACAGTCGACGACATGAAGCCAGGTTGAGGTCAAGCGCGGGTCAGCCGGTGGACGGGCCGACGCCGGGGGACTCGACCAGGCGGGAGAGCACGATGGTGCTCCGGGTGGAGGTCACGAACGACTCCGCCCGCAGCCGCTCCAGTGCCTCCTCCAGGTGGGCGATGTCGGCGGCCCGCAGGTGCACCAGGGCGTCGGCCTCGCCGGAGACGGTGTACGCCCCGACCACCTCCGGGTGCCGGCGGGCGGCCACCCCGATCTGCGCGGGGGTGGTCCGGCCGGCGCAGAAGAGCTCGACGAAGGCCTCGGTGGTCCAGCCGACGGCGGCCGGGTCGACCACTGCGGTGAAGCCCCGGATCACCCCGGCGGAGCGGAGCCGGTCGACGCGTCTCTTGACCGCCGGAGCGGAGAGTGACACCCGGATGCCGATGTCGGCGTACGACGCGCGGGCGTCCGCCACGAGCAACGCAATGATTCGCTGGTCGACCGCGTCTATCTGCAACGTTCCGCCTTCACAAAGCAAGAGTTGTGGCTGTTACCAAAGTTCTAAGCTACCTACTCTTGGTCACCGTGAACCAGCAGCGAGTCCCGCGAAAGCGGACATATCTCATGTGCTCGCCCGGGCATTTCGCCGTCGAGTACGCGATCAACCCGTGGATGGACGTCACCACCGCCGTCGACGCGGAGCTGGCGGTCAAGCAGTGGGACCGGCTGCGCGAGACGCTGGTCGGTCTGGGCCACGAGGTGCACCTGCTCACCCCCGAGGCCGGGCTGCCGGACATGGTCTACGCCGCCAACGGCGCCTTCGTGGTGGACGGGACGGCCTACGGCGCCCAGTTCAAGCACGAGCAGCGCGCCGCCGAGGCGGCCGCCCACCGGGCGTTCTACGAGTCGCAGGGCTGGCGGTTCATCGCGCCGAGCGAGACGAACGAGGGCGAGGGCGACTTCGCGTACCTGCCGGAGGCGCACGGCGGGCTGGTCCTCGCCGGCCACGGCTTCCGTACCGAGCTGCCGGCGCACGCCGAGGCGCAGGAGGCGCTCGGCCGGCCGGTGGTGTCGCTGCGCCTGGTCGACCCGCGCTTCTACCACCTCGACGTGGCGCTCGCCTCGATCGACGACGAGAACATCGTCTACTTCCCGGGCGCCTTCTCGGCGGCCAGCCAGAAGGTGCTCGCCCAGCTCTTCCCGGACGCGGTGGTCGCGGACGACGAGGACGCGATGGCCTTCGGCCTGAACCTGGTCAGCGACGGGCTCAACGTCGTGCTCAACAGCGAGGCGACCCGGCTGGCCGGCAAGCTCAAGGCGGCTGGCTACCACCCGGTCCCGGTCGAGCTGGCCGAGCTGAAGAAGGGCGGCGGCAGCGTGAAGTGCTGCATCGCCGAGCTGCGCCACTGACGCCGGCACGACGTACGCGAGGGCCGGTCTCCCCGCGGGGAGACCGGCCCTCGCGGCGTACGGGCCCGGCGGCTCAGCCGAGCGTGGCGATCTCGTTGATCATGACGTTGGACAGCAGCCGCCCGTCGAACTGGACCGTCCGCAGGTACCACCGCTGCTGCGGCGTGCGGGGCTGGTTGAACTGCCACACCCCGCGCGGGCTGTCGATCTGGCCGATCTTGCCGAGGGCCAGGTTGACCTGCTGCGGGTTCGGTTCCGCCCCGGCGATCCGGATCGCCTTGTCGAGCACCTGCGCGGCGTCGTACGAGGCCATCGCGTAGGTGCTGGGGGAGACGTTGAACGTCTTGCGGTACGCGGAGGCGAAGACCCGGTTGGCGTTGTTGTTCAGGTCCGCGGAGTAGTTCGACACGGTGTGGATCGGGCCGGGCAGCATGGCGTCGGCGCCGTCCGCCAGCACTCCGCGCAGTTCGTCGAGCACGGTGCCCTCGGTGAGGAAGCCGGGCGCGTAGATCGGCCCGGTGTAGGCCGGGTGGGTCCGGCGCAGCTGCCGGATGAACTGGATCGCGGCTGTGCCGGAGAAGTGGCAGAAGATCGCGGTGGGCTTGCGGTTGAGCGCCTTCCGGATGTCGGAGGCGTACGAGTTCTCGCCCGGGTTGCCGGCGGCGCCCGTCCAGACCGGCCCGCCGGCGAGCCGCGGGTCGTCGACGCCGAAGCCCTGGCGGAAGCCCTGCACGACGTCGAGGCTGCCCTCCGGCGCGATGATCACCACCCGGCTGCTGGCGGGCAGCCGCTGCTTCAGGTACGCCCCGAGCGCCCGGCCCGGCTCGTCCAGCACGTACGAGGTGCGCCAGATGTAGACCACGCTCTGGAGGCTGACCGGCGAGGCGTTCGACCCGATCAGCGGCACCCGGGCCTCCTCCACGATGTCCCGGATGCCGGACATCACCGTCGGGTTGACCACCCCGGTGAGGGCGAGCACGCCCTGCTTGAGCAGGTCGTTGACGGCGGCCTGGCCGGTCTTGGCGCTGTCGCCCTCGTCGGCCTTGACCAGGGTCACCGGGTGCCCGCCGAGGCGCTGCCCGTGGGCGGCGAGGTAGAGCTCGAAGCCGTTGACGATGTCCTCGCCGATGGTCTTGCCGGAGCCTCTGTTGGGAGCGACGAGACCGATCTTGATCGGGGAGCCCGCCGCGGCCGATTCGCCCTCGTCGTCCGTGCCGCAGCCGGCGACCAGCCCGGTGGTACCGAGCGCGGCCAGCAGCTGCAGGGCACGCCTGCGGTTCATCTGCGACACCGAAATCCTCCCGGGAGCGTTGCCGGGCGTCACCGCCCCCTCGGCGTTCTACCCGGTTGGCGACGCTGCGTCAATGGCTATTGATCTTTGTGCAGCGACTGCAACGCATCCCTGACCCGCCGCCATGCCGCCGAATCCGGGTCGATGAGCCCGTAGTGCTCGCATTCCGGCAGCTCAACGAGGCTGACGTCGGATCCCACCGCCCGGGCCGCGGCGGCGTACCCCCGGCTGACGGTGACCGGCACGTGGCGGTCCCGGACCCCGTGCACGATCACGGTGCGTGTCCGCATAGGCACCAACGCCCGTGGATCGGCTGCCGCGTACCGGTCCGGGTACTCCGCCGGGCCGCCGCCGAGCAGCGCGGCCACCGCCCCCGCGTCCAGGTCCAGCCGGTACGCCTCGGCGAGGTCGGCGACCGGGGCCAGCGCCAGCACCCCGCGTACGGCGGCCGGGGCGTGCGCCGCCGCGTAGAGCGCGAGGTGCCCGCCGGCCGAGTGCCCGAGCAGCAGCGGCGGCCCGGCGGCCACCCGGCCGGGCAGGGCGCGGGCCGCCAGCTCGGGCAGCGCCGCCACCCCGGCCAGCACGTCGGTGAGGGTGCCCGGCCAGCCGCCGCCGGGTTGTCCGGTCCGGCGGTACTCCAGCTGGGCCACCGGCCAGCCCAGCGCGGCCAGCGCCGCGGCCAGTGGGCCGGTGTGGGTCCGGTCGTACTCGGCGCGCCAGAAGCCCCCGTGCAGCACCGCGACCAGCGGCCGGGCCGGGCCGTCCCCGGCGGGGCGGCGCAGGTCGACGATCTGGTCGGGGTGGTCGCCGTAGGCGACGGTCCGGTCGGGGGCCGGAGCGGGACGGGTGAGCACGGCGCGTGGGTCGGCGGGCATGTCGGCGACGGTAGCGCGACCGCCACCGGCCGGGGGTCGTGACCGGTCCCAATGCGTGCGGCTCGCCGGCGTGGGTAAAGATGGGTGCCATGACCGAAGCGCACTCCGCTGGACAGAACGACGAGCCGGGCCGCGAGGGCGCCGGACACTCGGGCACCGTGGTGGTGGTCGGCCCGGACGGCCGCCCGGTCGGCACCGTGCAGACCGACGAGGCGGCGGGCGAGGACCCGACCCGTCTGGTCGAGCAGCCGGCCAAGGTGATGCGGATCGGCAGCATGATCAAGCAGCTGCTGGAGGAGGTCAAGTCCGCCCCGCTGGACGACGCCAGCCGGCACCGGATGCGGGAGATCCACGAGCGGTCGATCGTCGAGCTCAAGGAGGGCCTCGCCCCCGAGCTGCGCGAGGAGCTGGAGCGGATCTCGCTGCCCTTCACCGAGGAGAAGGCGCCCAGCGAGGGCGAGCTGCGCATCGCCCACGCCCAGCTCGTCGGCTGGCTGGAGGGACTGTTCCACGGCATCCAGGCCGCGCTGGTCGCCCAGCAGATGGCCGCCCGGGTGCAGCTGGAGCAGATGCGCTCCGGCCGGCAGGCCCTGCCCAGCGGCCCAGGCGGGATCGTGCCCGGCATGCCCGGCATCGGCCAGCCGCAGGGCGGCGAGGCGCACCAGACCGGCCAGTACCTCTGACCGTCCGGTCCGCTCAGCCCACCCCGAAGACCTTCTCCAGGTACGCCGCCACGCCGTCCTCCGAGTTCGCCGCGGTCACCTCGTCGGCGATCTCCAGGACGGCGGGGTGCGCGTTGGCCACCGCCACCGCCCGACCGGCCCAGGTCAGCATCGGCACGTCGTTGGGCATGTCGCCGAACGCGAGCACGTCCCGCTCGTCCACGCCGAGCCGGGCGGCGTACCAGGCCAGCCCGGCCGCCTTGGTCACCCCGGCGGCGGAGATCTCCACCAGCCCGGTGTACGACGAGTGCGTCGCCTCGGCCAGCCCCTGCAGCGCGCCGGCCACCACCCGGACGAAGACGTCCGGGTCCTGCTCCCCCGCGCGGGCCAGCAGCTTCACCGCCGGCACGGAGAGCAGCTCCTCCGGTGACTCGACGGCCCGGATGGCGTCGTGGTCGGGGTCCCAGCGCAGCGGGTAGTGCGCCTCGTGCCGCATCTGCCGGCTGTCGCCGATCTCCACCGCGAAGCTCACCTCGGGCACCGCCGCGCGCAGCCGGCGAGCCACCTCGGCGAGCAGTTCCGGGGCGAGGGGGTCGGCTCGTAGCACCTCGTCGGCGACCGGGTCGTACACCACCGCGCCGTTGGCGCAGATCGCCGGCAGCGGGGCGGCGAGCTGGTCGTACACGAGCTGGAGCCAGCGGATCGGGCGGCCGGTGACCAGCACGACCGGCGTGCCCTGCGCGCAGATCCGCTGCAGCACCGCCGCGGTACGCGCGCTGAGCGTCCGGTCGTCGGCGAGCAGGGTGCCGTCGATGTCGGTCGCAACCAGTCGGGGTGTCTCTCCCATCACCGGGACAGTAGTCGGTCCAGGTAGACCGCGACCCCGTCGTCGTCGTTGCGCAGCGTCACCTCGTCGGCGGCGGCCCGGACCTCGGGGTGCGCGTTGGAGACGGCCACCCGGCCCCAGCCGGCCCAGCCGAACATCGGCAGGTCGTTGGGCATGTCCCCGAAGACCAGCACCTCCGCCGGGTCGACGCCGAGCTGCTCGGCCACCACGCTGAGCCCGGTGGCCTTGTCCACCCCCGGCGGGCAGATCTCGACGAAGCCCAGGCCGGCCTGGGTGAGCGTGGCCACCTGCGGCGGGACGATCCGGCGGGCGGTGGCCAGCAGCTCGTCCACGTGGTGGTCAGCGGTCCGGACGAACGCCTTGATCACGTCGCAGGAGAGGCACTCGGCGCGGCTGCGCGCCTCGAACCGGTCCTGGTACGGCCAGCTCGGGTGGTAGTCGCCCCAGAGCGGGGCGTCGTGCTCGTCGGACGCCTCGACCATCACGGTCATCGGCCCGACCTGGGTTTCCAGGTCGGCCAGCAGCCGGGCCAGTACCTCGCCGGGCAGCCGCTCGTCCCGCAGCACCACCGGGCCCGCCGGGTCGCTCTGGTCCACCACGCATCCGCCGCCGGCCATCACCAGGAAGTCGGCGGCGCGGATGTCGTTGCGGGTGAGTTCCTTGAGCCGGGGGCCGCGGCCGGTGGCGCCGACCACCGGGATACCGGCGGCCCGCACCCGGTCGAGCACCTGGTGGGTGTACGCGGACACGGTCTCGTCGCTGCGGACGAGCGTGCCGTCGAGATCGGTGGCGATCAGCTTGGGCAGGCCCGGGCGGATCATGGTTCCTCCTTCGCCCGCCGCCGTCGCAGCCAGCCGTTCGGTCATCGGCGCCTCGACCCGGAGTGACGGCGGGCAGCAACCGTACCTCGCGGTACCGGTCCCGACCATGGCGTTCCGGCGAATCCGGGCCCAACGCCCGGTGACGCCGTGCCCGGTGCCGGCGGCGTCACGTCACCGGCACAACCGGGCGGGTGGCGGTCAACCGGCCGACTCTCGGCGGGCGAACGGGACGGCCGGCGCGACGGTGAGGTCGGCGGGCGCGGGAGGCCAATCGTCCCCCGCCCGGCCGGGCCGGCGGAACTCGTCCGCCTCCGGTTCCGTGTCCTCGTCCGCCTCCGGCTGGTCGGCCGGCTGCCGGCCGGCGAGCTGGAGCGCGGCCCCGACCAGCGCGGTCGCCACGAAGGCCATCACCAGTCCCCGCCCGTAGACCACCTGGAAGCCGTCCTGGGACGAGTAGAACAGGGCCCGCTGCCCGGAGTCGTCCAGCGAGAAGGCGGTCGCTGTCAGCAGCGCCAGCAGCGCGCCGGCCACGGCGAGACCCGTCACCCGCGCCTCCCGGCGGACGGCCGGGCCCCCGCGCAGGGCCAGCGCCGCCGCGGCGGCGAGCAGCAGCAGCCCCATCAGGTACGCGACCCCGAAGCTGCCGACCTCGGCCACCCCGCCGGGTACCCGGACACTGACGTTGCCCTCCGGCCCCCCGTTCGGCAGCGTCATCACCAGCCACTCACCGACCAGGGAGGCCATCGCCGCGACCGCCCCGAGGGCGGTCAGCACCGGGGGTAGCCGGCGGTCCCGGGCCAGCCCGCCGAGGGAGCGGGTCCACCGTCCGGCCGGGACGGTGGACGGGGCGCCCCACTCGACGACGCTCGTGCCGTCAGAGCGGTCGTTTGGTCGGGGGACGGGGAGATCCTGGGACATCGGCCACCTTCCGCCGTCGCGGGCCTGAACCGCATCATGACACGCCCGGCGGCACCGGCTGGGGTACGACGTGGGCGCGGGTCCACCCGGTCGGTCGCCCGGCGGTGCGGTTTCGGTTAGCGTCGGGTGCATGCCTATCCGTACCGCTTCCGCACGTTGGCAGGGCGACCTCACCGAGGGGTCCGGGACCGTCCGCACCGGCAAGGGCGGGCTTGAGGGGAACTACTCCTTCAAGTCTCGTTTCGAGGAGGGCGAGGGGACCAACCCCGAGGAGCTGATCGGCGCCGCCCACGCCGGCTGCTTCTCGATGGCGCTCTCCAAGCAGCTCGCCGACGCCGGCGCGACCGGCACCTCGGTGGAGACCACCGCCAAGGTCCACTTCGACAAGACCGACGCGGGCATGACCGTGACCCGGATCGACCTGGAGACCGTCGGCCAGGTGCCGGGCATGGACGAGGCCCAGTTCACCAAGCTGGCCGAGGCCGCCAAGGAGAATTGCCCGATCTCGCGGCTGCTCTCCCCGGGCGCCCAGATCAGCCTCACCGCCCGCGTGGCCTCCTGACCTCGATCGTCGCTGCCGCACGCCATGAAAGGGTGCCGGACCGGCACCCTTCCGCGGCTCCGTACGGATCTTGACGGGCTGCGGCGCCCGGCGTCGGGGACAATGGGGGGCGTGGCGGTCGAGATGAGCCGGGAACGCTTCGAGGAGCTGGTCGGGGAGGCCCTCGACGAGGTACCCGAGGAGCTGCTCGGGCTGATGAGCAACGTGGTGATCCTGGTCGAGGACGACCCGCCGCCCGGCGAGGACCTGCTCGGCCTCTACGAGGGGCACGCGCTCACCGACCGGGGGTGGGACTACTCCGGCGTCTTGCCGGACCGGATCCTCATCTACCGGCACCCGATTCTGCGCATCTGCGACACGGAGGACGACGTGGTCGACGAGGTGGCGGTGACCGTGGTCCACGAGATCGCCCACCATTTCGGCATCGACGACGACCGGCTGCACGCGCTGGGCTGGGGCTGACCGGCCCCGCTCGGCCGATTTCGCTTGGCCGATTTCGCCGGTTGCGCTGGTCACCTACCCTCCGGTGAGACACCCGAATCAGGAGGAAATCGATGCGCAGCGCGCTGTTCTCCGCGGAGAACCTCGAGAAGGAGTCCGCCCAGCCCGGCATGCGGCTGCAGAACTCCAAGATGCTGAAGATCGAGCTCAACGGCGAGGCCATGGCCCGCGTCGGCTCGATGGTCGCCTACCAGGGGCAGGTGCAGTTCCAGGCGCTCGGCTCCGGTGGCATCGGCAAGTTCATCAAGCAGCGCCTGACCGGGGAGGGTGTGCCGCTGATGAAGCTCAGCGGCCAGGGCGACGTCTTCCTCGCCGAGCTGAGCAAGGACGTGCACCTCATCGACCTGGAGCCGGGCGACGCCCTCTCCATCAACGGCTCCAGCGTGCTGGCCTTCGACTCGACCCTCTCGTACGACATCAAGATGGTCGGCGGCGCCGGCATGGCCTCGTCGTCCGGGCTGTTCAACTGTGTCTTCAGCGGCCACGGCCGGATCGCCATCACCACCAACGGCACCCCGGTGGTGCTCAACGTCGACGCGCCCACCTACGTCGACCCGCAGGCCGCGGTCTGCTGGTCGGCCAACCTCCAGACCGGCTACCACCGCGCGGAGCAGCTCGGCCTGGGCACGCTGCTCGGCCGCAGCACCGGCGAGGCGTTCACGATGAGCTTCGCCGGCCAGGGCTTCGTGGTGGTGCAGCCCTCCGAGGAGCCGCCCGTCAGGGGCAGCGGCACCCAGCAGCAACAGCAGCAGGGTGGCCTGCTCGGCGGCCTGCTCAGCTGACCGGATCGGCGGGGCACCCGGCGCGGGCTGCTCCGCCGGGTCAGCTCAGCTCGCCGGCCCGCAGCCGGGCCAGCCAGGCCGCCGCGTCGGCGTAGTCGGTGTCGGAGAGCCCGGCGGGCGCCGGGACCGGCCGCTCAGCCACCCCGTCGGCCCAGCGGTGCCGGGGGTACGACCCGAGGAAGCGCACGTCGGCGCAGACCCGGCGCAGCCCCTGCAACGCCTCGCCCATCCGTACGTCCGCGACGTGCCCGGTGCAGTCGAGGAAGAAGACGTACCGGCCCAGGGCCTCGCCGGTCGGGCGGGACTCGATCCGGGTCAGGTTGACCCCGCGTACGGCCAGCTCCATCAGCACCGAGAGCAGGGCGCCCACCCGGTCGTGGGCGATGTAGACGGCCAGCGAGGTGACGTCGTCCCCGGTCGGGGGCGGCGGCGGGCCGGGGCGGGACACCAGCGCGAAGCGGGTCACCGCGTCGGGATGGTCGGCGATCTTGTCGGCGAGCACCGCCAGCCGGTGCCGGGTGGCCCCGATCGGGGCGCAGATCGCCGCGTCGTACTCGCCGGCCGCCGCGCCGGCCGCCGCCGCGCCGTTGGAGAGCACGTCGACCACCATCGCGTCGGGCAGGTGGTCGCGCAGCCAGTTCCGGCACTGGGTGGAGGCCTGCGGGTGGGCCGCCACGCTGCGCACCGCGCCCAGCGTCGTGCCGGGGCGGGCGCCGAGCACGAACTCCACCGGCAGGATCACCTCCCGGGTGATCACCACCGGGTCCCCCTCGGCCAGCTCGTCCAGGGTCACCCCGACCGCGCCGCCGATCGAGTTCTCCAGCGGCACCAGGGCCGCGTCGGCCTCCCCCGCCCGTACGTTGTCCAGCGCCTCGCCGACGCTGCGTGCCGGCGTACGGCTGCCGTGCTCGGCGGCGGGCACCGTACGCAGCGCCTGCTCGGCGAAGGTGCCCTCGGGGCCGAGGTAGACGAAACGGGTCGGTGGGGTACCGGGCATGTCGACCAGCCTACGCACCGGGCACCGGGCCCGTGCCGGCGTCGCAGGCCAAGGTCCGGATGCCGGGCGGCGCGACGGTGCGCACCTCGATCGAGCAGACGTCCGTCCCGGCGGTGACCAGCCGCAGCGCGGCGGACTCGGTGCGGGTGACCACCTGGAGCTCCTCGTGCCCGGCCACCGCGAACACGGTGTACTGCCAGTCGGCCGCGCACAGCGGCCCCGCGGTGGCCTTCACCGACACGTCCCGGGGGAGCACCCGGCCGCGCAGCAGGTCCACCACCCGGTCGGCGGAGGGACGGCCGGCGCATGCGACGGCGACCAGGCCGGGCGTGGGGCTGGGCGTCGGCGCGATGTCCGGCGGCGGGGTCACCGGTGGGGCGGCGGTCGGTGCCGCGGGGGTGACGAGCGCCGGCCGGGAGGTGGTGGCCGGCGCGGGGGCGCGTCGTTCCGGCGGGGCGCCGCAGGCGGCGAGGGGCAGGACGGCAACCAGGGCGCCGGTGACGACCAGCCGGCGGGGCGGGGTGCGGTGCGGTGCGTCAGGTGGCACGGACCGGTCCTCAGGGGGATGAAGCCTTGGTGGCATCGGGTCATGGTGGCCGAGGGGTGGCCGAGCCCATCGTAGGAGGATCGGGCGGCGCGGTGAAGGTCAGCGCAGCACCCGGTGCCCGGCCCGTTCCAGCGCGGCGGTCGCCGCGCCGAGGCGTACCGCGGGGACCAGCACGTGGTCGGTGTCGTAGGTGGAGAACGCGACCACGTTGACCCGGGCCTCGGCGAGCGGGTCGACCAGGGAGGCGAGGGTGCCGGTGACCGCGAGGTCGAGCGGCCCGACGACGCGTAGGCACCGCCAGTCGGTCTCCACGTCCGCCTCGGCGGGTGCCCGGGCGGCGGGGCAGATGACCGAGATCCCGTCGGCCGTCCAGCTCACCGTGACCACGTCCGCGACGCCGGGCTCGGCCCACAGAGCGGGGGGCAGGGGGGTGTCGGCGGCCAGCCGGCACACGGCGTACTCCCCCGGGAGCAGGGCGACATCGAGCATGAGGGCACCTTACGGCGTCGGTGAGGGCCCGCCCCAGCACCGCGACGTGCGGCGCCCGCCACACCTCACCGCAGGTCAGATCTCGGAGAAGAAGGTGAGTGAGCCGGCGACCGAGCCGTCGGTGAGCACCGGGGTGGAGATGGCGTCCACGGTGGCGTCGGGCGCGTCCTGGCTGGCGGGCCGGACCCGCAGCAGGCCACGGGCCAGCCGGCCGGAGTGCAGCGCCAGCAGCGGCGGGATCTTGTCGGTCTCCTGCTCGGTCAGCTCGCCCCGGGCGGCGGTGAAGTCGAGCAGCCGCAGGCCGCCCTCCAGCAGCGGCAGGCCCACCAGGTCCTCCGGGGCGCCCAGGCAGAGCAGCCGGCAGCCGGACGACGAGATGGCCACGACCCGGGTGTCCGCGTCGATCAGCAGGCAGGGCTCCTCGGCGTGGGAGACCATGGCGGACCACTGGCCGACGGTGTCGAAACCCGGCTCTGTCGGTGTTCGCGGCGCTGACGCGAACACTTCCGAGAGCGAGAGTTCGACGTGGGCCACCGAGCCTCCTATGTACACCGACGTTCTGTCCACGCTAGCCGGTCGTCGCGACGGTCGCTGTGCCGCGCCGGTGCCACCGGCCGCCGGTGACGATCGGATGCCCGGACTGCCTAGGGTGGCCGGCGACGGCGCGGACCGGCGGGTGCCCTCGGTGAACCCTCGGCCGCGTGGCGTCGTCGGTGACGTTACCGGCGGGCGGCGGGCTTGTCAGCGGCCGTTCGGCCCTCGTCGTACCACCGGTAGTCGGCGGCGGGACGGTACGTGCCGTTGAGCCACGTCTGCGGCTGCTGTGCGACCCGGGACAGCTTCTCGGCGGTGGCCGGGCTGATCCGGTTGCCGCCGGCGACGAGGAGCCGGTCCAGTTCCCGGTGGGTGGCCATGAGGCAGTCCTTGGGCAGGCCGTACACGCTGATGACGCCGGAGCCGACGAAGGTCAGCACCGGCGTCACCGGGATCGGCAGCCCGACCGCGTCGGAGAGCGCCCTGCTCGCCCGCTTGGCGTCCCGCCGGGCCTCGGCCACGTACGGCGGTCGCTTGCCGTTGATCTGGACCACGTCTCCGGCGACCAGCACCCGGGCGCGCCCGTGGTCGACGATGCTCACCGCGAATAGCCCGCTCGGGCCGATGGCGAGGAATCCGGCCCGGTCGTCCTGCCTGCGGTCGAGCAGCACGTCGACGGCGTCCGTACGCGGCCACTCGATGACGTGCCAGGCGGGGCCCAGGTGGTCGAGCTGACCGAGTGCGCGCGCACCGGCGGCCTCCAACCGACGCGCGCCCCGTTCCGCCCGGCGGCGGCGGGCCCACTCCAACGGGTTCGGACGGGCCGGCTCCAGCGCCGACGGCGCTTCGGCCCGGGGGTGCGGCACCGCCACGGGCGGCAGTGCCCGGGCGGGTGCGGCTCGACGAGCGGGAAAGACAGTCATCGCGACCTCCGGCAAAAGGTCCCTCGAAGTTATGTCCTCGCTACCCTACGTTGCAATCCCGGGGGTACGGCAAGTTGGAGCGCCGGAATGAGTGCGGATGAATGCCATATTCATCCGCACTTCTTTCCGTGAACACTCTTCGCACCTGCCCTACGCTGCGAGGGTGACGCACTACGTGGACAGCGAGGTCGGTCGGCTCGGCACGGTGCTGCTGCACCGCCCGGGGCCCGAGCTGGCCCGGCTCACCCCCCGCAACAACGACTCGTTGCTCTTCGACGCTATCCCATGGGTGGGACGTGCGCAGGAGGAGCACGACGCCTTCGCGGCGGCGCTGCGCGAGCGCGGCGTGGAGGTGCTCTATCTCGCCACCCTGCTCGCCGAGACCCTGGCCGTCCCCGACGCGCGCGTCGAACTGACCGAACAGGTGCTCCGTTCGCCACGGCTGGGCGACACCCTGCGCCGCCGGGTCGCCGACCACCTCGCCTACCTGGACCCGGCGGCGCTCGCCGACGTGCTCATCGCCGGGCTCGCCCACGAGGAGGTACGGGTCAGCCCGGAACGCCCCGGCGGACTGGTGTGGACGCTGATGGACCGGCACGACTTCGTCATCGACCCGCTGCCCAACCTGCTCTTCACCCGCGACTCGGCACTGTGGATCGGCGACCGGGTCGGGGTCACCAGCCTCGCCATGCCGGCGCGCCGGCGGGAGAGCACGCTGACCGGTGCCATCTACCGCCACCACCCGCGCTTCGTCGGCACCGAGTTCGTCTACCACCCCGAGCTGGAGCACCTGGAGGGCGGCGACGTACTGCTGCTCGCCCCCGGCGTGCTCGCGGTCGGGGTGGGTGAGCGGACCACCCCGGCTGGCGCGGAGCGGCTGGCGCGGCAGGTCTTCGCCGCCGAGCTGGCACACACCATCCTGGTGGTGCCGATCGCCCAGGAGCGCGCCACCATGCACCTGGACACGGTCTGCACCATGGTCGACGTCGACGCGGTGCTGATGTACCCGAACATCGCCAGCAGCCTGTCGGCGTACACCGTGATCGCCGGGTCGGACGGCGAGCCGCAGGTGGACGGGCCCTCGCCGTTCCTGCGGGCCGCCGCCGACGCGATGGACCTCGACCAGCTCCGGGTGATCGACACCGGGCTGGACCCGGTCACCGCCGAACGCGAGCAGTGGGACGACGGCAACAACACCCTCGCCCTGGCGCCCCGGCTCTGCGTCGGCTACGAGCGCAACACCGAGACCAACGCCCAGCTCGAACGGGCCGGCATCGAGGTCATCCCGATCGCTGGTTCCGAGCTGGGCTCCGGGCGGGGCGGCCCGCGCTGCATGTCCTGCCCGCTGGTCCGTGAGCCACTGCGGCCCGCCTGACCCGCGTGCGTGTCAGCGCAGGGTGAGCTGGCGGCCGAGCAGGCCCTGGCGGGCCCGCCGCCCGGCGGCGTCCAGCGGCTCCTTCTCCTCCAGCACCTCGGCGTACCGCTCGGCGAAGCCGGTCACCGGTGCCTCCCAGTCGGCGGCCGGGACGTCCTCGGGCAGGTCCCAGACCGGCACCAGCCGGCCGTGCGCGCGGAACATGCCAGCGAAGCGGGTGCCCTCGCCGAGGGTCAGGGTGCCGGCGGCGGAGAGCCGGGACAGTGCGTCCAGCGCGGCGTCCTCGTCCTCCGGCAGCACCCAGCGCACGTGCGCCTTCTCCGGCACCTGGCACCAGTAGGCGGCCCGGGCGGCGGCGAGCCGTACGGTCGGGTAGATCGCCGCGTTCGCCCGCTCCAGCGAGGCCTGCACCGTCGGGTCGTCGGCCGCGCCCGGGTCGAGCCAGAACTCGAAACCGTCGTGCATGCTGATCTCCAGCGGGCCGTCCACCAGGATGTCCTGCAGGCGCGGGCCCGGACCCGGCAGCGGCGGCACCGTCACCTGGCCGCCCGGCTCGGTGCGCAGCGCGCAGAGCAGCGCCTCGGCCAGATCGCGGGAGACGTCACCGGACTGCTGGTGCCGCTGCAACCCGATGAAGACCCGCCCGTCCGGCTTCGTCATCGCCGGGGCGGCCATCGGCAGCACGGTGGCGAGGGTGACCGGGCGGTCGCCGTACTCCTCGACCAGCTCCGGGGTGAGCCGCAGCGGCGCGGAGGCGGCCGGCACCAGCTCGCGCAGGGCGATCCACTCCGGCTCGTCCGCCAGCCCCGCGAAGGGACGGGGGACGAAGATGTCGCGGACCTTCTCCCGGCGGGGAGTCGCTTCGACGGCGCGCTGGTTCTTTCGACGCTTGCTCACGGCGAGACAGCCTAGAGGCCGGGCCGGGACGGCGTGGGGAGGACCCGCCCCGGGAGCCGGATCAGCCGGCGACGACCAGCTCCGACCGGGCCGAGCCGGTTGGGTTGAACTCCGCCCAGACGCTCTGGCCCAGGCCGTCCCGCTCGACCCACCAGCGAGTGGCCAGGCCGGAGACGATGTGCAGGCCACGGCCGTCGACCGCGTCCGGGCTGGCCGCCCGCATCCGCGGACCGGCGGGCGCGCCGCCGTCGGTCACCTTGATCGACACGCGCGGGCCGCCGGGTGTGGGCAGCAACCGCCAGGCCACCCGGACCACCCCGCCGGGCAGCGGGTCGGCGTGCCGCACCGCGTTGCCCACCAGTTCGGCCAGGACCGCCACCAGGTCGGCCAGCAGGACCGGGGGTACGACCTCGGCGAGCTCGTCGGCGAGCCGGTGTCGGGCCAGCCGCGCTCCGGTGGCGTGGTGGGGAACCACCACGCACCACGAACGCTCGACCGCGTGCGTCGACACCCTGCTCCTTCTCGCCCCGTCCCCCCGGCGCGGCGGGTCATCCCCGCGGCAGCCGCACCTCTGCGACCGTACCGCCACCGTTCCTCGGCCGGAGGGATACCCATCCATTCTGCTGTTCAACGATCCGGCGGACGAGATAGAGACCGAGCCCCGCGCCGGGATAGCCCCGGCGGTCCCCGGACTCGCCCTGCCAGAACCGGTCGAAGGCCCGTTCCACGTGCTCGGGCCGGATGCCGATGCCCCGGTCGCTGACCCGGAACAGGACGGTCTGCCCGTCCGTGCCGGCGGTGACCTCGATGGGCGACTCCGGCGGCGAGTACTTGCCGGCGTTGGTGCTCAGTTCGGTCAGCACGGTGGCCATGCTGTGCCGGTCGCCGAGCGCCTTGGGCAGGCCGGCCGGCAGATCGAGGACGAGCCGGTGGCGCAGGTCGGCGGGTAGGTCCGGCACGGCGGCGCGCAGCGCGTCGCCGAGGTCGAACCGGATCGTCGGGTCGCCGGCGGCCCGTCCGTCGGTGGCCGAGGAGAGCAGCCGGTCGACCAGCCGGGCCAGCTCGTTGGCGCGCTGCCCGATCACCCGGGCGGCCTGCCGGCGGTCGGTGTCGGTCAGCGACTCCCAGTGGTCGGTGAGGGTGTCCGCGTACCCCTTGATCACGGTGACCGGGGTGCGCAGCTCGTGGCTGGTCACCGCGACGAAGAGGTCGCGATCCTGGTCGCGACGCTGCTGGTCGGTGATGTCGCGGAAGGTGACGACCCGCTGCGTGCCGGGCCCGGCCAGCTCCCCGGAGGTGATCCGCAGCCAGCGCCCGTCCGGCATCTCGTGGTCGAGCACCCGGCCGGACGGGGGGAGCGGGAAGGGCAACGGCCGGTTCAGCGCCTCGGCGGAGGAGCGGCCGGTCACCTGGGCGGCGGCCGGGTTCCAGAGCCGGGCGTGCCCCTCCCGGTCGACCACGGCGAGCCCGTCGGCGAGCGCCGCGACGACCGGGCCGTCGCCGTGCACCGGCAGGCCGGTCTGGTCGCCGTACATGTGCGCGATGCAGGCGGCGACGTAGCCCAGCACGGCCTGCCCGTCGGGGTCCGCGGAGTCCTCGCCGTCGGCGTAGAGGGCGTGCAGGCTGCCGATGGTCAGCCCGCCGATCTCGGCCCGGGCCACGATCATCCGGCGCATCCCCCGGTCGGCCAGCTCACCGGCGAGCTGGCCGGGGAGGTGCTCCACCCGGACCTGCCGGACGCGGGGGCCGGCGAGCAGGCAGACGGTCGTCGGGTCGGACGCCGGCAGCGGGCGGCCGATGATCCACTCGGCGGCGCCGCTGGCCGCGATGACCCGGCCGCCGGTCGGGGCGAACTCGACGAAGGCCACGCTGGCCGCGCCGACGGCCGAGCGGGCGACCCGGAGCAGCTGGGTGAGGACGGGCAGCCCCGCGTCACCGGAATTGATCATCTCGATCACCGCGCTGTGGCCGGTGACCAGGGCGGCGAGATCGGTACGCTCCGGCATGTCCCGAGTGTGCCCCCTCGCCCGGAGTTCGGGCAGCCCCCTCCGGTGGGCCTCATCGGCCCAGCCGGGCCAGTGCCCGCGCCGGCCGGTCGGTTATCACCCCGTCCACCCCGGCGTCGAGCACCAGCTCCAGGTCGTCCGGGTCGTTGACGGTCCAGACGTACACCTGGTTGCCGGCGGCCCGCAGCGCGGGGACCAGCTGTGGGCGGGCCCGGACCAGGCCGATACCGGGCCCGGCGATCCGGGCGCCGAAGGGCAGCCGGCCGAGCCGCAGCCAGCGCGGCAGCACCTCCAGCAGCAGCACCGTGGGCAGCTCCGGGGCCAGCTCCCGGACCCGGCGTACGGCCAGCGGGGAGAAGGACATGACGGTGACCCGTACCGGGTCGTCCGGGCCGGGTTCGGCGAGCCCGTGCCGGCGCAGCAGCGCGACGAGCCGGCGCTCGACGTCGCCGGCGTAGCGGGACGGGTGCTTCGTCTCCACCAGCAGCCGGACCGGCCGGCCGGCGGCCAGCACGGCCTCCAGCAGCCGTTCCAGCGTGAGCAGCCGGGTGTGCGACTCGTCGAGCACCTCGTCGCCGTCGGCCGGTACGCAGCCCGGGTGCCAGGAGCCGAAGTCGAGCGTCTCCAGTTCGGCGAGGGTACGGGCGCTGACCAGCCCGCGCCCGTTGCTGGTCCGGTCCAGCCGGCGGTCGTGCACGCAGACCAGGTGCCCGTCGCGGGTGAGCCGGACGTCGCACTCCAGCCCGTCGGCGCCCTCGTCGAGGGCCCGCAGGTACGCCGCGAGGGTGTGCTCGGGTAGGTCGGCCGAGGCGCCGCGGTGCGCGAAGACCAGTGGATCGCCCATGCCGGCGGCGCTCAGACGACCCGGCCGGGCTGCCCGTCCCTGCCGACCACCGGGCGGCCGACGGCTTCCCACTGCCGCATCCCGCCGTCGGCGTTGCGCACCTGCTCCCACCCGTTGTTGAGCAGGTAGCCGACGACCTGGGCGGAACGCCCGCCGGAGCGGCAGATGACCGCCACGTCCCGGTCGGTGGGCACCTCGGCCAGCCGGGCCGGCAGTTCCATCATCGGCAGGTGGTGGGCGCCGGGGGCGTGGCCCGCGGCCCACTCGTCGTCCTCGCGGACGTCCAGCAGGTAGGTGTCGTCGTCGATCTCGGTCACGGGAACGCTGGGAACCTGGGGTCCGAACACGGGTAGCAGCGTAGATCCTCGGCGGCGGGGTCGACACCGGTACGTCCGGTCACAACCGGGTGACCCAGCGCGGGTTGGCCTCGGCCCAGCCCGGCACCCGCTCGCCGCGTACGGCGTCGAAGAGGCCGGCGCCGCCGTTGTCGAGTACCACGTAGGAGATCTCGTCGATGGTCTGCGGGTAGGACGGCACCTGCAGCCCGCTCAGCGCGTCCGCCGGCAGCGACCGGAGGGCCATCACCAGGTCCTCCACGGGTACGCCGTTGGTGTCCAGGGTCAGCGAGCCGCCCACCGCCCGCAGCACCCGGTCCGCCTTGACCGGGTCGCCGCGCAGGTTCGTCTCGCCGGCCTTGTCCAGCACCGCTCGCAGCATCTGCTGCTGGTGCCGCTGCCGGTCGAAGTCGCCGCCCGGCAGGTCGTAGCGCTGCCGGACGTAGTCCAGCGCGCGGGCGCCGTCCATCTGCTGGCAGCCGGGGGTGAACAGGGTCCTGGTGTGGATCGAACGGACCTCGGTGTCGACGCACATCCGGATCCCGCCGAGCAGGTCGATGACCTGCTTGAAGCCGGCGAAGTCGACCAGCGCGGCTCCGTCGAAACGGATGCCGGTGAGCCGGGTCAGGGTGGCGGAGAGCAGCCGGGCGCCGCCCGGTCCGCCGCCGCCGTGCTCGTACGCGGAATTGATCTTGTCCTGGCCGCCCCCGTAGCCGTTGCCCCCGGGCGGGATGGCCACCAGCAGGTCGCGCGGGATGGAGATCAGGTAGCCCTGCCGCATGCCCGGCGGGACGTGCACGATGAGGATGGTGTCCGAGCGCTGGTCCGGCCCGTCGGTGGCGCCCTGCCGGTCGGTGCCGACGAGCAGGTAGTTCAGCCCGTCGGAGAGGTCGGTCCGGGGCTGCCGGGCGGCCGGGGCGAGCAGTTGTTCCCGGGTGATGGTGCGCTCGTACCGTGAGGTGATGGCGTTCATGCCGACCACCGCGACGACGGCGGCCAGCACCAGGGCGAGACCGACGCCGAGCAGGACGCGCGGCCGGCGGGAGGTCCGGCGGCCGGGTGGCGGTGTGCCCCGCCCCCGGTCGGACCGCGCTGACCTGAACGTGACGTCCTCCCCGTGGCCGTGACGTGAGACCTGCTCACTTCAGGCTACGGCCCGGTCACCCGCTCCGGGCGGCTTCGCCGTGGCTACCGGCCGGTCACCGGTTCACTTGCGGTTGGAGAGCACGGTCGGGTTGGCGTACACGAATTCGCCCAGCTTGTCGTTCTTGACCGCCTGGAACATCTCCAGGGTCTGGGCGCTCAGCGCCTCGCGCTGGTTGGCGTTGCCGTTGAACGTGCCGCCGTTGGTGCGCAGCATGGTCAGCTCGTTGGCGGTGACGCCGCGCAGGGTGAAGACGAAGTTGGCCACCGGTGCGCCGCCGGTGTCCAGGATGAAGGCCTTGCCGGCCGCCCGGATCAGCTGGTTGATCTTGACGGGGTTGGTCAGCATCCCGTTCTCGGTGGCCTTGCGAGCCATCGCCTTGATCAGTTGCTGCTGGTTCTGCTGGCGGTCGTAGTCGCCGCCCGGCAGGCCGTAGCGCTGTCGGGAGTAGTCCAGCGCCTGGAGCCCGGACATCTCGCGGCAGCCCTTCTTGTAGACCACCGGGGTCATCGGGCGGCCGGTCTTCTTGGCGTCCGCGTTCCACATCTGCTTGCCGTCGACCAGCTTCATGTGGTGCGACTTCACCTCGTGGCTGACGCAGATCCGCACGGTGCCGAGGGTGTCGATGACGTTCTTGAATCCGCCGAAGTTGATGATCGCGGCGCCGTCGAAGCTGACCCCGGTCATGTTCTTGATGGTCTGGGCCATCAGCTGGGCGCCGCCCTCCCAGCCGCCGCCGTTGCGCGCGCCGGCCTGGAACGCGGCGTTGATCTTGTCGGTGCCGCCCTGGTAACCGCTCTTCTTGAACGCCGGGATCTGCGCCTCGGTGTCCCGCGGGATCGAGATCAGGTACGCCTGGTCGTGGCTGGCCGGGATGTGCAGCACGATGATGCTGTCCGCCCGGACGTCGTCGACGGCCCACCGCTCGCGGGCGTCCACGCCCAGCAGCAGCATGTCGATCGGACCGTCCAGGTCGGCGCCGCCCTCGGCGTCGGTCTTGCCCGCCCCGCCGAGCAGGTTCTTCTGGGCGATGTTGCCGGTGGCCTGGCTGATCAGCGCCTTGCTGCCGACGATGGCGACGCCGCTGGTCACCATGAGCACCGCGCCGAAGATCACCGTCAGGCGGGCCCAGAGCGGGTCCTTGCGCTTGGTGCGCCGGCCGGCGCCGCCGGTGCGCCGCCCGCCCCGACCGCCCTGGGACGGGATCGTCGCCGACGCCCGTGGGTACGGGTCGGAATCCGACGACGTGGGGCGGGGGCTGGTGTGGACCGGCATGCGTGCTCCAGCTCGCGTGATCGGGGGGCGGAACCACTGTACGTACCGCTTCCCGTCAAGGCGAGATCATCACATGTTCAATTTTTGGATATCCCCGACTGTTACGACGGCAATTCAGCCGAACGGATGAGTCAATGCGTCTGCTCGGTGGTTGGCGATCGATGATCGACCATCAGTTGCCCTTGGTGTCCGGGTTCTGGTTGGCCGCCACCCAGGCCGCCATGGTGTCCGCCGACATCGCCTTGTACATGGCCAGCGCCTTCTCCCGGTCGGAGACCACCACCGACTCGCCGTTGATCGTCTCGCTGCCGGAGTTCGGGCTGGTGATGAAGGTCAGCTTGTCCCCGCGCAGGCTGCGGAACTGCAACCCCATGTCGACCAGCGAGAAGCCGTTGTCCACGGTCACCGCGTCGGTGACCGACTGGAGGAAGGCGTTCAGCTTCTTCGGATTGGCGAGCGTGCCCGTGCTCGCCGCCTTGTCCATCAGGGCGCGCAGGAACTCCTGCTGGTGGCGCATCCGGGCGAAGTCCCCCTCGGGGAACTGCTTGCGCTGCCGGATCCAGTCCAGTGCCGTGGCGCCGTCCATGTGCATGGTGCCCTTGGTGAACTTCCGGTACGGCTTGTGGATCGAGGTGATGCTCCGCTCCACCTTGAGGTCCACCCCGCCGAGCGCGTCGGTGACCTCCTTGAAGCCGCCGAAGTCGATCGCCATCACGTGGTCGATCCGGACGTCGGTGAAGCACTCCACCGTGCGGACCGCCAGCGGCAGGCCACCGAACGCGAAGGCCGCGTTGATCTTCGCGCGCTGGCCGGAGCCGCAGTCCGCGCCGGCGCTTTCCGGGATCGGCACGTACAGGTCACGTGGGATCGAGACCAGGTAGGCCGACTGGTGGTCGGCGGGGATGTGCATCACGATGATCGTGTCGGCCCGCCACTGGCTCCGCTTGTCGACCGGCGCGTCCGGGTCCCGCGAGTCCGAGCCGACCAGCAGGATGTTCAGCGCGCCGTCCACCGCCTTGGCCGGCCGTCCGCCGGTGATCTCCGAGAACGGGTCGGTGCGGGCCAGGTCGTCGTTCAGGTTGTTGGTGTAGAGCCACGCGCCCACGCCGCCGAGCAGCGCCAGCACCAGCACCGCCACCCCGGCGACGAGGCCGATCCGTCCCCAGCGGGGGCGGGGGCCACGCCGCCCGGAGCCGCCCGGACCACCCGGCCCCGGCGGCGTGCCGGGACCGCCCGGGCCGCCGGGCCCGCCGGGGCGGGGCGCCTCCTCGTCGTACGACGGGTACCACTGAGCCTCGGACGGCCGGGCGCGCCCGGCGGCCCGGTCGGGACCGGGGACCGCGGCGCGTCCGGCGCTCCGGTGCAGGTACGGGAGCGGGACGCCGGCTGACGATGTGGCGGACATGCGATTCAGCGTACGTAGGCTGGTCGAACCTTGCCCGAAGGTGAACGTCGGTCACGCCCCGCGTGCCGCGCGGGAAGCTACCCTAGCCGCGCCCGGAAGTGGTCGATCGTGCGTCGCAGGCCGTCTTCGGGCGTCACGGTCGGTTCGTATCCCAGCAGCTTCCGGGCGAGGGTGAGGTCCGGCCGCCGCATCTCCGGGTCGTCCGCGCTGCGGGTGATGTAGGTCACCTGCGAACGGCTTCCGCAGAGTGACACGATCGTCTCGGCGAGTTGCCGCATGCTCATCTCGTGTTCGGTGCCGCAGTTGATCGGCCCGGTCTCGGTCGAGTCGAGCAGCAGTAGGATGCCGCGCACCAGGTCGTCGACGTAGCAGATCGAGCGGGTCTGGTTGCCGGTGCCGTGCACCGTGATCGGCTCGCCGCGCAGCGCCTGGGAGATGAAGGTGGGGATGGCCCGGCCGTCGTCGGGGCGCATCCGCGGGCCGTACGTGTTGAAGATTCGGACGATCGCCGCGTCCAGCCCCCTGCTCCGGTGGTACGCCATGGTGGCCGCCTCGGAGAAGCGCTTCGCCTCGTCGTAGACGGCGCGCACCCCGATCGGGTTGACGTTGCCCCAGTAGGTCTCGCGCTGCGGGTGCTCCTTCGGGTCCCCGTACGCCTCGGAGGTGGAGGCCATCAGGAACCGGGCACCGTCGGCGAGCGCGCGGTCCAGCAGGTGCAGGGTGCCCACCGACCCAACCCGGAGGATCTCCACCGGCAGCTTCTCGAAGTCGGTCGGGCTCGCCGGGGAGGCCATGTGCAGGATGGCGTCGAACCGCTCCGCCAGCGCCGGGTCGGCCGGCAGCCCGTCGGAGATGTCCGCCTCGACCAGGGTGAAGGACGGGCTGTCCAGCAGGTGCGCGACGTTGTCCTTCGAGCCGGTGACGAAGTTGTCCAGCGCGACGACCTGGCAGCCGCGCCCGACGAGGGCGTCGACCAGGTGGGACGGCACGAAACCGGCGCCGCCGGTGACCAGGACGCGGTGACCGCTTCCGAAACGCGGGGCTACCTTCATGCCGGCCAGCCTACTCACCAGCCCCCTCGGACGCGGCGCGGCCTGCGGCGAAAGGAGCCCCGACGCGTGCGCGCCGGGGCCCCTTTCTCGTGGTGGACGTCAGTGCGCTCCCGCGCCGGTGAGGGCGCGCACCTCCAGTTCCGCGTACTTCTCCTCGTCGTGCTCCTTGGAGATCAGCGTGCCGATCCAGCCGCAGAGGAAACCGAACGGGATGGAGAGGATGCCCGGGTTGGACAGTGGGAACCACTGCCAGTCGTGGTCGGGGAACATGGCCGTCGGCGCCCCGGAGACCACCGGGGAGAAGAAGACCAGCAGCACCGCCGAGAGCAGGCCGCCGTAGATGGCCCAGACCGCGCCGGAGGTGTTGAACCGTCGCCAGAACAGGCTGTAGAGGATCGCCGGCAGGTTGCCCGAGGCGGCGACCGCGAAGGCGAGCGCCACCAGGAAGGCGACGTTCAGGCTCTGCGCGAAGATGGACAGGACGATCGAGACCGCACCGATGACCAGCGCGGAAACCCGGGCGACGGTGACCTCCTGGCGTTCCGACGCCTGGCCGTTCTTCAGCACGTTGGCGTAGAAGTCGTGCGCCAGGCTGGACGACGACGCCAGGGTCAACCCGGCGACCACCGCCAGGATGGTGGCGAAGGCGACCGCCGCGATGATCGCCAGCAGGCTCGCGCCGCCGAGGCTCCCGCCCAGGAAGTCCCGGCCGAGCGCCTCCGCCAGTTGCGGGGCGGCGGTGTTGCCGGCCTTGTCCTGCGCGATGATCTCCTTCCCGCCGACCAGTGCCGCGGCGCCGAAGCCGAGCGCGAGGGTGAGCAGGTAGAAGGTGCCGATGATGCCGATCGCCCAGAGCACGCTCTTGCGGGCCGCCTTGGCGGTGGGGACCGTGTAGAAGCGGATCAGGATGTGCGGCAGGCCGGCCGTGCCGAGCACGAGCGCGATACCGAGCGAGAGCAGGTCCATCTTGTTGTAGAAGGTCTGCGTCGCGTCGCCGGCCTTCTCGACGCCGTACCGGAGGCCGGGTTCGAGGAAGGCGTCCCCCTTGCCGGACGCGGCGGCGGCGTCGCCGAGCAGCGACGACAGGTTGAACTTGTACTTCGCCAGCACCAGCAGGGTCATCAGCAGGGCGCCGGCCATCAGCAGGAACGCCTTGACGATCTGGACGTACGTGGTGCCCTTCATCCCGCCCACCGTGACGTAGATGATCATCAGGGCGCCGACCATGATGATGGTGGCGACCTTCGCGGTGTCGGCGTCCATGCCCAGGAAGGTGGTGCCCGGCTTGATGCCGAGCAGCAGCGCGACCAGCGCGCCCGCGCCGACCATCTGGGCCAGCAGATAGAAGATCGACACGGTGATGGTGGAGACTGCGGCGGCGGTACGCACCGGACGCTGGCGCATCCGGAACGCCAGCACGTCGGCCATCGTGTACCGGCCCGAGTTGCGCAGCAGTTCGGCGACGAGCAGCAGCGCCACCAGCCAGGCGACCAGGAAGCCGATGGAGTAGAGGAAGCCGTCGTAGCCGTAGAGGGCGATGATGCCGGCGATGCCGAGGAAGGAGGCGGCCGACATGTAGTCGCCGCCGATGGCCATGCCGTTCTGGAAGCCGGAGAAGGAGCGGCCGCCGGCGTAGAAGTCGGTGGCCGTCTTGGTCTGCCGGCTGGCCCAGATGGTGATGGCCAGCGTGATCGCGACGAAGACCAGGAAGAGCGTGATGGTGAGGTTTCGGGCGGTGCTGCCGCCCACCTCAGCCGCGAGGACCGTGTTCATGGGTCACCTCCCCGATCTCGGCGCGGATCCGGTCGGCGATCGGGTCGATCCGCCGGTCGGCGAACCGGGCGTAGAGCCACGCGATGACGAACGTCGAGACGAACTGGAGCAGGCCGAAGATGAGCGCGACGTTGATGTGGCTGCCGAACAGCTTCGTGCCCATGAAGCCCCGCGCGTACGCGGAGAGGATGACGTAGAGCGCGTACCACAGGAAGAACGCGATGGTCATCGGGAAGACGAAGCCGCGCAACGCGCGACGCAACCCGGCGAACTCGTCCGACCGTTGTACGGCGAGGTACCGCTCCGCCGCCGACTCGGCGGGGGCGGACGCGGGTGTGTCCGTGGACATCTGTGGATCACCACCTTCACAGGCGTGGGGAGTTTCGCGCACGGTAGAGAGCGCGCTCCCATCCGGGGAAGGCCGAGATCGGGGCCGGTCGGCGGCTGCGCCGAACGGTCTGCCGGCTGCGCCGAGTGACCCACGTCACTCCGGCGAGCGGTCAGTCGAGCGGTCGTCGCCGGGCCGTCAGGTCAGTTCGTGGTACCGGCCCCGGTAGTGCAGCAGCGGCATGGTCTCCCCGGCCAGGTCGACCGCCTCGATGGTGGCCTCGACCAGCAGCCCCCAGCCGTACTCCCGCGCGGCGTCGAGCCGGCAGCCGGCCCACCCGCCCGCGTCGGTGGGAACCGGGCCGTAGGGGGTTTCGGTCCATGATCCGGTGGCGAACAGCCCGCCCGGGGAGGGGAAGAGCCCGGCGAACCGGTCGGCGAGCTGCCGGTGCGGCGGCCCGAGCGGCGCCACCGCGAACCGCCCGGCCTCCTCCACCGCCGCCCAGAGGTCCGACTCCGGGTCGACCAGCCCGAGCAGCCGGTCCGGCTCGCCCTCGGCGACGAGGGTGGACGAGACGGTCAGCCCCGCCGGCCCCGGCGCCGTCCAGAGGGTCACCGGCGCCGCCAGCCGACCCCGCAGCCGGCGTACGGGCGAGCGCTGCCCCGCGGGCACCGCGAACGGATCGGTGTGGTGGATCTCGGCACCCGGCTCATGATTCACGTGAAACATTGTGCCGCCCCGGGGCCGCGCCCAGCCGAGGAAGCGCTCGTGCAGGTCGGCCGGCCGGGCCTGCGGGTGGAGCCGGGCGAGCTGATCGGCGGCCTCGGCCATCAGCCCGCCCAGGTACACCAGCAGCGCCGTCCGGTCGTGCCGGTACTCGACCAGCAGACCGAGCCGAGCCGGCTGACACGGCCAGGGCGCGCCGCAGGCGCGGCACCGCCACAGCGGCCGCATCGGCAGGTGCGGCACCCGTCTGCTCACCGCCGGCCCCCGGTGCCGGTCCGCGCGGTGCGGGTGGGTGCGGCGGTCACCACCGCCCGCCGTTCGCCCGCCAGGTCTGCGCCGGGGTCAGCCAGCCCGCGCGGCCGGGTCGTGGCAGGGCCACCGTCGGCGCGGTCGCCCACGCCGGTGGCTGGTTCGGCCGGGGCGGTCGCTGCTCTGGCATCGCCGTGCCCGACACCGCCGTCGCCGGTCCTGCCTTCCTCTGGTACGACCGACCGGCCGCGTTCCGGCGGCGGAAGAACCCGAACATGCTGATCTCCTCCCGGTTCAGGGGGTCGCCCCGGTCGGGGGAATGACCGGGGCGACCCGACGCAGGACCGGTCGCCGGGTCGTCGCCTCCACCGGCCGGGCCGCGCGTCCTCCACCCTGGACGGCGGGCCGCCGGCAGGGGAGGATGCCAGGGCTTACTACGCAGCGCGGTCACGTACTTACCGGAGAGGTAAGGATGAACGTCGAGATGTGGATCCGGGCGCTGAAGGCGGCCCGGGCCGGTGCCGAGGTGTCCCAGGAGGGGCTGGCGGCCCTGATCAAGTGGAGCCCGTCCACGGTGGCGGCGATCGAGACCGGCCGCCGCCGACCGACGATGGAGTTCGCCGTCGCCGCCGACCAGGCCCTCGGCACCGGCGGCCTCCTCGCCGGGCTCCTCAGGGAACACGAGGGGGATCGCTCACCGTCGTGGTTCCTGCCCTGGCGGAGCTTCGAAAAGAAGGCTGTCCGGCTGCGCCACTTCGAGCCTTGTCTGATCCCCGGACTTCTTCAGACCGAGGAATACGCCCGGGCTATCTTCACGGCTGGTGGGCTCAAGCGCGGTGAGCAGGTTGAGCAACTCCTAGCCCTACGAATGAGCCGCCAGCATGTGCTGCATCGGACCGAGCCGCCGGAGTGCGTCTTCGTCATCGACGAAAGCGCCCTGCATCGTCCGATCGGAGGACCCGCCGAGATGGACCACCAACTCGGCAAGCTGCTCGAGGCAGCTGAGCTGCCACAAGTAAATCTGCATGTCCTGCCGCTGGATGTCGGCGCACACGTCTCTCTGGGCGGCGGATTCGTGATTGCGGAACTGCCGGGCAATGAGCATGTGCTTTGCCTCGACAACTCGGCTCGAGGGCAGATTGCGGACTACCCGGACTGGGTTGGCCTGATGCAGCGCAAGTGGGAGAGTCTGCTTGGTGAGGCGCTGTCCGAGCGTGCCTCTCTGGAACTGATCAGCAAGTTGAAGGTGACGCCATGACCCGTGTCGGACCCCTCTGGCGCAAGTCGACCCGATCCGACGATGCTGGCAACTGTGTGGAGGTGGCGGACAACCTGCCCGGGGTGGTGCTGGTGCGGGACAGCAAGCACCGCTCCGGCCCGACCCTCACCTTCGCCCCCGACGCCTGGCGCGCGTTCGTCGCCCGGACGCCTCCCTGGCCCCCGGATGACCGAGGTGCGGCCCTTACCGCATGATCCACCCGCCTTTGCGGCATGTCGCGGTATCCGGGGGTGCGGGATACCGCGACATGCCGCAAAGGCGGAAGGTGCGTGATCTTGCCGGAAGCGGGACGCTCGCCCGGATGGAGGCCGTCGAGCACCTGGTCGAATTACGGCTGGGAGCTGGTCAACATCACCTCGGGCACCGGCAGCCACTTCCTCTACGCCTTCATGCGCCGCCCATGAGCGCCTGGCCGGGGCGATTCGCACGGTGGTGCCGGAACGGTCGTCACCGCCTCGACGACCGGCGTCAGCGCCGGGGGGTGACGGTCGCCAGGAGCTCCGGCATCCGCCGGTCCAGCACGTCTCCGGCCAGGTACGACCCGAGCAGCGCCGCCCCCAGCCCGTACGCCGCGCCGAGCGGCAGGGCCAGCCAGAGCCAGGCGTCCCCGAGCAGCGCCGCGGCGACCACCATCGGAATCGCGGCGGCCGCCGAGCTGATCATGGACAGCAGGGCGAGGAGACTCTTCGCCATCCCCGCCCCGGTGTTCATCGCGAACGGGTTGCTCGTCTCCGGCAGCGAGTACGCCCCCAGCACCGAGACGAATCCGTTGATCGCCAACCCGGCCCCGTACGCGGCGAGCAGCGCGCCGGCGGCGACGCCGATCCAGCCGGGCTCGCCCACCACCAGTGCGATCACCACCGACACCACGCCCAGCATCGGCACCACGTACACCGAGAAGGCCGTCATCCGGGCGCGCAGCTCCAGCCGGCCGGGCACCCCGGCCACCACGTTCGCCGCGTACGCGCTGCCGTCGAAGCCGAACTGGTTCGCCAGGGTCGCCGAGGCGAGCACCCCGACGAAGAGCATCGACAGGCTGAGCAGCACCGGGGACGAGCTGCCCGAGAACTCGAAGCCCTCCTCGGTGGCCGTGAAGCCCGAACCGCCCAGGTTGACCATGACCGGCACGAAGATCCCCACCACCGCGATGGTGATCAGGTTGGCCCGGCGCCGGGCGTCCCGCCACCAGTAGCGGGCTTCCCGGGCGACCAGCGCGCCGAACCGGTCCCGGCGCGTCCAGCCCAGTGCGCGGGGGAAGAGCTGCGCGACGGCCCCACCCGCCGGGCCGCGCCGGCCCTTCGCGGGGGCGGCGCTGGCCGCGCCCACCATCGCCGACTCCAACGACCGCGACCACCAGAGCAGCAGCACACCGATGGTCGCCGCCGTGATCAGCAGCTTCACCGGTACGGCCCAGGCCCGCCCCTCGGCCACGTCCACGCCGACCGTCCAGGGCGCGCCGAACGGAGTCCAGCCCGCCACCTCGGCCACCCCGGTCAGCCGGTCCCAGTCGGCCTCCCGTACCGCCGCCAGCACCCCGATCTGCAACGGTCCGAGCAGGGCGGCAATCACCGCGAGCAGTACGGCGGCCAGGTCGCGCACCCGGCGGGACCGCAGCATGGTGGCGAACGCGCTGGTAACCGCGCGGCTGACGGCGACGCAGAGCAGCAGCCCCGCGACCACCCCGACGGCCGCGACCAGCCCGGCCGGCCAGCCGCCCAGCGCGGCGGCGGTGACCACCAGCCCGGAGACGGCGAGCAGCACCGCCAGGACCGGGACGCTGACCAGCGCCGCCGCGAACAGCCCGGCGACCAGGGTGCGCCGGGGCAGCGGCAGCAGCGCGAACCGGGCCGGGTCGAGGGTCTCGTCCACGCCGAAGAAGACCAGCGGCAGCAGCAGCCAGCCGAACACCAGCAGGCCGCCGCCGAACGCGGCGGTCATCAGCGCGTACCGCGGCTCGTCGGCGAAGCCCGGCGCGGCCAGCGCCAGGAAACCGCCGGCGGCGAACCAGAGGCCGCCCAGGAGGCCGAGCACGAACATCGCGATCCGCCAGCCCTGGCCCCGGAAGTTGTTGCCCATCACCCGCAGCTTGAGCCGGACGAAGTGCCGGGCGGAGACCCGCCGGGACGGTTCGGCCGGGACGGTCACCGCGACAGCCACGCCAGCTCCTCACCGGTCGCGGTGCGGCCACCGACCACCTCGACGAAGACCTCCTCCAGGGACCGGTCGCCGCGTACCTCGTCCAGGGTGCCGACCTGCTTGATGATGCCCCCGGCGAGGATCGCCACGTGCGAGCAGAGCCGCTCGACGACCTCCATCACGTGGCTGGAGAAGACCACCGTGCCGCCGCCGACGACGTACCGATGGAGGATGTCGCGGATCAGCGCGGCGGAGACCGGGTCGACCGCCTCGAACGGCTCGTCCAGCACCAGCAGCCGGGGGCCGTGCAGCAGCGCGCAGGCCAGGCCGATCTTCTTCTTCATGCCGGCCGAGTAGTCGACCACCAGGGTCCGGCCGGCGTCGGTGAGCGCCAGCACGTCCAGCAGCTCGGCGGCCCGCTGGTCGACCACCGCCGGGTCCATCCCGCGCAACAGACCGTGGTACGCCAGCAACTCCGCCCCGCTGAGCCGGTCGAAGAGCCGTACGCCGTCCGGCATCACGCCGAGCAGCCGCTTCGCGCCGACCGGGTCGCCCCAGACGTCGTGCCCGAGCACCCAGGCCCGGCCCTGGTCGGGCCGGAGCAGCCCGACCGCCATGGACAGCGTGGTCGTCTTGCCGGCGCCGTTCGGGCCGAGCAGCCCGTAGAAGGAGCCGGCCGGAACGGCCAGGTCGACGCCCGCCACCGCGACCTTGCCGTCGAACTGCTTCGCCAGGCCGTGCAGCGCGAGCGCGGGATGCCCATCAGTCATGCGTCCGACCGTATCCGGGCCGGACCAGTCCACCCTCCGGCCGCAGGATGATCCCAGGTCATCCCCAGGGCGTATCCTCACACAACGCCCGAGCACTGTTCTGCTTCCGGATCCCGTCGGGCATTACGAGCGCAGCGCCTCTGGGGCGTGCAGCCGGAGCATGGTGGCCCCGACGTCGGCCGGCGCCCGGCGGCGGGTCGCCATCGAGATGGCGACCATCACGGTGAAGGCGAGCGGCACCGTCCAGGCGGCCGGCTGCGCGATGAGCGTGGCCGGCCAGCCGGACAGCGGCGGCCCGAGCACGGTGACCAGGACCGCCCCGACCGCGGCGCCGCCGCCGACCAGGATCCCGGCCGCCGCGCCCAGGTCGGTCAGCCCGCGCCACCAGATGCCGAGCACCAGCAGCGGGCAGAAGCTGGACGCGGCCACCGCGAAGGCCAGCCCCACCACCTGGGAGACGTCCAGCCCGGAGAGGTTGAGCGCGAGCACCGCCGGCACCCCGCCGGCGATCACCGTGGCCAGCTGGAAGCCGCGTACCGAGCCGCGCCCCAGCACGTCGGTGGAGATCACCCCGGCGACGCTGGTGAGCAGCCCCGACGAGGTGGAGAGGAAGGCCGCGAACGCGCCGGCCGCGACCAGCGCGGCGAGCAGCCGGCCGGTGACCCCGTCGCCGAGCGCCGCCTCGGGCAGCAGCACCACCACCGCGTCGGTCTGCCCGGTGACCAGCAGCTGCGGGGTGTAGATCCGGCCGAGCACGCCGTACAGGGTGGGCAGCAGGTAGAAGACGCCGACCAGGGCGAGCACCACCAGCGTGGTGCGGCGGGCCGCCGCGCCGTCGGGGTTGGTGTAGAAGCGGACCAGCACGTGCGGCAGTCCCATGGTGCCGAGGAACGTGGCCAGGATCAGCGAGTACGTGGCGAAGAGGCCCCGGTCGTCGTCCCCGGCGGTGCTGGGCAGCAGCCAGTCGGCCGCGTCGGTGGCCACCCCGGACACCGCGGGCACCGGGTCGCCGGCGGCGAAGTCGAGGCGGTCGCCGGGGCGTACCTGCCGGATCGTGCCGTCGGCGAAGGTGAGGGCCGCGCGGTGCTCGACCACGACGGTGGTCGCGGTCCGGAACGCCGGCCCGTCGGGCGGGGTCACCGCCGGGCGGGCGTCGGCCTGCCACTGCAACGCCAGGAAGATCGCGGGTACGGCGAGCGCGGTCAGCTTCAACCAGTATTGGAAGGCCTGCACGAAGGTGATCGCCCGCATCCCGCCGAGCGCCACGTTTGCGGTCACCACGGCGGCGACCAGCAGCGCCCCGACCGGGTACGGCGAGCCGGCGACCGTGGCCAGGGTGAGCCCGGCGCCCTGCAACTGCGGCACCAGGTAGAGCCAGCCGATGAAGATCACGAAGATGGTGGCCAGGGTGCGCAGCCGCCGCGAGCCGAGCCGCAGCTCGCAGAAGTCGGGCAGGGTGAACGCGCCGGAGCGGCGCAGCGGCGCGGCCACGAAGAGCAGCAGGGCGAGGTAGCCGGCGGCGAAGCCGACCGGGTACCAGAGCACGTCCACGCCGTACTTGAGGATCAGCCCGGCCACGCCGAGGAAGCTCGCCGCCGACAGGTACTCCCCGCCGATCGCGGCGGCGTTCCAGGTCGGACTCACCGCGCGGGAGGCGACCAGGAAGTCGGAGGTGGTGCGGGCCAGCCGCAGCCCGTAGAAGCCGATGCCGAGGGTGACCAGGGTGACCGCCACGATGGCCGGGACGACGTAGCCGTTGCCCATCTCAGCGCTCCGGCCGCTGGACCAGGTCGGTGAAATCCTGCTCGTTGCGTTCGGCCAGCTGCACGTACGCCCAACCCACCGCGATCAGGAAGGGGAAGGAGGCCAGCCCGAGCAGCAGCCAGGGCAGGTTGACGCCGAACACGGTGACCCGGCCGACGGCCGGCGCGACCGCGAACAGCCAGGGCAGGCCACCGAGCCCGATCAGCACGACCAGGCTCATCCGCAGCGCGAGCGCCAGCTGCGCCCGGACCAGGCCCCGCACGAGCGCCTCGCCGACCCGGGTCTGCTGGGCGAGCTCGGTGCGGGTCCGTTCGGCCCGGCTGTCCCGGCGGGACACCTCTGCCAGCACGATCCGCGCCCGCCCGGACGGCTGTGGCGCCCGGGGGGCCGGCACCGGATCGTCGGCAGCGGTCACCTGGGCAGTCTCGCCTGCTCGACGCGGATGTCAAGGGTGTCCACCGGGGTTGTGGACAACCTGTGGAGAACGCGTCACCCCTGTGGACAACTCCCGGGCGGAACATTAAGACGCCATTAAGTCCCGGCGCGTTCACCCGTTGTGTCGGGTCGGGGTATGTCCTTGCCGGTATTGACCCCACCCCCTACGCTGAGGCGGCCAATCCCTGTTTCCTCATCCTCTACGGGGTTTCTATGCGCAAATTCCGCACTCTGATCGGCGCGACCCTAGCCGGGGCGTGTGCACTGGCCGTGGTGCCGGGTACGGCGTCCGCGGCTCCCACCGCCGCGCCGCAGCAGGCGATGGCGGCTCTCGCCGACACGACCGGGGCCTACTACGAGGTCTCCCCGGCCCGTCTGATGGACACCCGCGAGGGCCTGGGCGCGCCGAAGGCGAAGATCGGCCCGCTGGGCAAGGTCGACCTCCAGGTCGCCGGCCGGGGTGGCGTACCGGCCAGCGGCGTCGGTGCGGTCGTGCTGAACGTCACCATCACCGGCCCGACGATGGACAGCTTCGTCACCGCCTACCCGGCGGGCGAGGCCCGGCCCGACGCCTCCTCGGTCAACTTCGCCAAGGGCTGGCTGGGCTCCAACAACGTCACCGTGAAGCTCGGTGCGGGCGGCAAGGTCTCCGTCTACAACCGCAACGGCTACGTCGACGTGGTGGTCGACGTGGTGGGCTACTACGCCAAGGACAACTCGATGACCAACCGCAACGGTGGTCAGTACGAGTGGTACGAGCCCGAGCGGTACTTCGACACCCGCAACGAGCCGGAGGGCAAGCCCGCTGCCGGCGACACCCTCGATTACGCGCTCGACTTCGGGCCGGAGCTCAACCCGCACATGAGGACCCTGGTCGTCAACCTCACCGCGGTGGCGCCGGCCAAGGCCGGTTTCCTCACCGCGTGGTCGGGCGCCACCGCCAAGCCGACCGCGTCCACGGTGAACTACGGCGCGGGCGTGAACGTGCCGAATACGGCGTTCGTGCAGACCACGCCGTGCACCGGTACCGAGCAGGGCCAGTGGTGCACCCCGGGCTCGCGGAAGTTCAAGATCTTCACCTCGGCCTCCGCGCACGTCCTGGTCGACGTGGTCGGCGCGGTCGACGACGGCTTCTCGGAGTGGGGCATGCGCTTCAAGCCGATGAGCCCGACCCGGATCGTGGACAGCCGCACCAACCTGGGCATCACCGGTGCCATGGGCGCCGGTAGCGTCCGTCGGGTGGCCGTCCCGGGCGCGCTGGTCACCCCCGACACCGGCGTGGCGGTCATGAACGTGACCGCGGTGAAGCCGACCAAGAACACGGTGATCACCGTGTGGCCGGCGGACATCCCGGAGATGCCGAAGCCGAACACCAGCAACCTGAACCCGTACGCCAACCAGATCGTGTCCAACGCGGTGCTCGGGATCATCGAGCCGAACAACGCGTTCAACGTGCACAACCTGACCGGCAGCACGCACCTGGTGGCCGACATGGTCGGGACGTTCTACTACCCGGCCACGGCCACGGCCTCGACGCTCGCCGGTGACGCCGGCAAGAGCCAGCCTCAGATCGTGGGTTCCTCCCACCGCTGAGCAACGCACCATCGAGGGCGCCCCGGCCGACGGCCGGGGCGCCCTTCCCGCCTTTTGCGTACGCGAGCTCGTGGCGGTGTTACGGGGTTGTCGCCGTCCATCGACGCTCGTAGTCTGAGCCGACCAATCCTCTCTCCTTCCTCCACGGGGTCTTCATGCGCAAAATCCGCGCTCTGCTCGGCGTGACCATCGCCGCCGCATGTGCGGTGGCCGGCCTGCCGGGAGTGGCGCTCGCCGCCCCGGCCGCGCCGTACACCGTTCTCGTCATCGACCTGAACGACCACCAGCGGCTCAGGACCGACCTGTTCACCGGAGCCTGGGACGGCGACAACAGTTCCGGGATGGAGGCTCAGCTCGGCGACGGGGACGCGATCACCCTGGCTGCCCACTGGCGGGACGAGACCGACCACCTCTGGAACGCCGTTCGCACCGCACCGCCGGCCGGCGAGAGCTGGCAGGTGGGGCGCACGTACGCCGCGACCAGTGCCGGCGGGGCCGGCGCCACGCTGAGCTTGGACGGCAGCGGGCAGACCTGCGCCGGTTCCGGAGAGGTCACCGTCAAGCGGGTGGAGCGGGACGCCGCGACCCAGCGGATGAACGCGTTCGCCGCCGCGTACGCGTTCCACTGCGACGGCGACCGGGGCGTCATCGACGGCGAGATCCGCTGGAACTCCGACCTCGGCTACTCTGCGCTGGACCACACGTCCCGCCTCGACTTCTCGGAGGTGGTGGTCGGGGGCACGCCGAGGACGACGGCCTCCTTCACCCCGCAGGGCACCGTGCCGGTCACCTTCGGTGCCGCTTCCCTCGGTGGAACCGACGCCGCCGCCTTCGAGATCGTCGAAAACACCTGCTCGGGCCGCACCATTGCCGTCGGCGACATCTGTGACGTCCGGGTCAGGGCGGTGCCGACCCGGGCCGGCACCCAGGAGGCAATCCTCTTCCTGGCCGACGGCAGCAGCTACGGCAAGCGCAGGGTGCCGGTGACCGTCCAGGGCTACCACAGCGCCGTCGGCACCTACTACCCGGTGAAGCCGGGCCGGATCATGGACACCCGCCAGGGCTTCCCGAACCTGCCGCAGGCCCCGATCGCTCCGGGCGGCGAGGTGGACCTTCAGGTCGCCGGCCGGGCGGACGTGCCGGCGGACGGCGTCAGCGCGGTCGTGCTGAACGTGACCGTGACCGGGCCGACCGCCGACGGCTTCGTGACCGTCTACCCCTGGGGAGAGGCCCGCCCCACCGCGTCCTCGGTCAACTTCGCCAAGGGCTGGCTGGGCTCGAACAACGTCACCGTCAAGCTGGGCGCAAACGGCAGGGTCAAGCTCTACAACCGCAACGGCTCCACCCACGTGGTCGTGGACGTGGTCGGCTTCTACGCCGGCAGCAACGGCGTCCGGCAGACCAACGGGCTCGGTGCGCAGTTCCACCCGGTCAAGCCCACCCGGCTTGTTGACACCCGCACCACCGGAGCGGCCATCCCCGCGGGTGGCAAGCGCCGGTTCTTCGTGGACTTCGGGCCCAAGTTGAGCGGGCGGGCCAGCGCCCTGGTCCTGAACATCACGGCGGTGGCCCCGGAGAAGAGCGGCTTCCTCACCGCGTGGTCCGGACTGGGTGACGTCCCGTCGGCGTCGACCGTCAACTACGGCGCGGGCAAGGTGGTGCCGAACCTGGCGGTGGTGCAGTCGAACTACCAGTGCGACTGCGGCACCACCTACGCCGTGAACACGTTCACCCTGTACAGCTCCCAGAAGGCGCACGTGGTGGTCGACCTGGTGGGCGTGATGGACGGCGCGCTCACCCCCAACGGCCTGCGCTTCACGCCCACCAGCCCGACCCGGATCGTGGACAGCCGCAGCAACCTGGGCACCACCGGCGCCCTCGGTCCGAACGTGACCCGCAAGGTGACTACGCCGCCGGCCCTGGTCACCGACGCCACGCAGGCGCTGGCCATGAACGTCACCGCCGTGGCGCCGACGAACGCCACCGTGCTCACGGTGTGGCCGGCCGACGCCGGTCTGACCAAGCCGACCGCCAGCAACCTCAATCCGGCGGCGGGGCAGACCGTGTCCAACGCGGTGATCAGCGGGATCGGCCCGGCCGACGCGTTCCACGCGCACAACCTCGCCGGCACCACCCACCTGGTCGCCGACGTGGTGGGCCGGTTCGACCTCTACCCGTACACGGCGGGCAGCGGCGGGACCTTCACCGTGGTCCGTTCGGGCCCGGCGGTGTAGCCGGGGTCGGCTCCGGCCTGAGAATGGGCGTCCCGGTCCGTCCGGGACGCCCTTTCCCGTGTACGGAGATCGAACACGCTGGTGACGGGGTTGCCGTGAGCCATCGACGCTTTTAGGCTGTGTCCGCCAATCCATCACCTCCTTCTTCCACGGGGTACCCATGCGGAAAATCCGCACCATCCTCGGCGCGTTCATCGCCGGGGCCTGTGCGCTGACCGTGCTGCCGGGGGTGGCGCTCGCCGCGCCCACCGCGCCGTACACGGTCCTCACCGTCGACGTGGGTGACGCCTACGGCAAGCCCGTCAAGCAGTCCGGCGTCTACGACGGCACCAACTCCACCGTGTCCGGGCGGGCGTACGGCACCGGCGGCGTGAGCATGGGCGCGAGCGGCCTGCCGGGCGGCTCCACCATCGCCATGTGGATCACGCCTCCGGTCGGCCAGTCGTTCACCGCCGGCCAGACCTACCAGACCTCCGGGTCCGGCAACTCCACCCACGCCGGCCTGGACATGTCCTCGGATTCGACCGGCTGTAACGGCGCCTACTCGTACGGCAGCCTCACCGTCCGCGAGATCGCCTACGACGCGGGCACCGGGGCGGCGACCGCCTTCGCGGCCGCGTACGAGTTCCACTGCTCGCCGACCGCCGGCGCGGTCACGGGTGAGCTGCGGTGGAACTCCAACCTCGACTACGTCGGGGTGACCTCCTTCCCCACGCCGGTCGTCGACTTCGGCCGGGTGGCGATCGGCGGCGTCGTGCCCAGCACGACGGTCACCTTTACCGTCAAGGGCACCGTCCCGAGTACCTTCGACGTGGCCCGCATCTCCGGGGCCAACCCGTCGTCGTTCTCCATCGTCGGCAACGGTTGCACGGGCAAGACGATCGCGGTGGGCAACTTCTGCCGGGTGGTCGTGGCGCCGAAGGCGCTGCGTTGGGGCGACTACACCGCCAACCTCGAACTGGCGGACAACAGCGGCTACGGCAAACGGGTGGTGCCGCTGAAGTTCACCGCGTACAACACGGTGATCGGCATGTACTACCCGCTGGCGCCGCAGCGGCTGCTGGACACCCGCGAGGGGCGGGGGCCGGTCGGCGCCAACCAGGCGACGGAGTTGCAGGTGGCCGGGCGGGGCGGCGTGCCGGCCAGCGGCGTCGGTTCGGTGGTGCTGAACGTGACGGTCACCGGTCCGACCGCGAACAGCTTCCTCACGCTCTACCCGAGCGGCGAGTCGACCCCCACCGCCTCGTCGATCAACTTCCCGGCCGGCTGGCTCGGCTCGAACAACGTCACGGTCAAGCTCGGCGCGGACGGCAAGATCATGATCTACAACCGCTCCGGCAGTACCCACGTGGTCGTCGACGTGGTCGGCTTCTACGCCGCCAGCGACACGGTGAAGAGCAGCCTCGGCTGGGGCGGCCAGTACCAGCCCGTGGAGCCGACGCGACTCATCGACACCCGTCCCACGGGCCTGGTGGCGAAGTCGAGCATCGACAGTTACGTCGACTTCGGCCCGTCCAGCCCGCACGTCAAGGCGCTCGTCCTCAACATCACCGCGGTCAAGCCGGTGAAGTCGGGCTTCCTCAGCGCCTCGTCCGGTGACGGACCGGCGCTGACGACCTCCACGGTCAACTACGGCGCCGGCAAGGTGGTCCCCAACCTGGCCTTCGTGCGGACCGGCCAGTGCACCAACTGCAACAACCTCCCGTACGCGGTGCCGACCTTCTCCATCTACACGTCCCAGGCGACCAACATGGTGGTGGACCTCGTCGGGGTCATCGATGACGGCTCCCTGCCGGACGGGCTGCGGTTCACCCCGTTGAGCCCGACCCGGATCGCGGACAGCCGCAGCGGTCTCGGCACCAGCGGCGCGCTCGGTGCCGGTGAGATCCGGAAGATCACCGCCCTGTCGGCGGTGGTCACCCCGACCACCGAGGCGCTGGCGATGAACGTGACCGCGGTGACGCCGACGAAGGACACCGTGATCACCGTCTGGCCGGCGGACGCCGGCATGGCCAAGCCGGGCGCGAGCAACCTCAACCCCGCCGCCGGGCAGATCGTCTCCAACGCGGTGATGGGCGGGATCGGCCCGCAGGACGCCTTCAACGTCCACAACCTCACCGGCAGCGTCGACCTCGTCGCCGACGTGGTCGGACGGTTCTACCTCTACTCGGGCACCGCGAGCACGACCGCGCTGGCCGGCGGGCAGCCGCTCACCGTACGCGGCACCGGCGTACCGGACTGACCTTTGTCGCATGAAGGGCGTCCCGGCGGTGGCCGGGGCGCCCTTCGCGTATCCGCCGATCGGCCGATGATCCCGGTGACGTGGCCAGCACCTTGCCGTTTACCGATCACGGTCCTAACCCTGGGCCGACTCTTCCCCCTCTTCTTTCCTACGGGGTTCCCATGCGCATGTTCCGCGCGCTGCTCGGCGTCGTCGTCGCCGTGGCGGGTGTGGTGTCGGGCGTGCCCGGTGTAGGTTCTCAACATCGATGACGCTTTTTCAAGATCGTGTCGCTGTCAATGTCGCTTGCGACATGGATGCGAGAACGTCGGCACGGCGGTTGTCCGGTCTCGGCGGAGTTCGCGGAGTCCCCGGCTCCGTGCGAGCGTCGCAGCGGGTTCTCGCAGGGCGGATGCGGGGTTCGACTCCCACTTCACCAAAACTCGTCTCCACCAATCTGTCATGGCTCAAGTTGCACCCTAGTAGGATGATCGATCCCTGAGACCGGACAGTGGCGCGGTGAGGGCGCGCTGCCGCTCAGCAGCCTAGTACGGCAGCCGCCATTGGCGGTCTGACCTGGCGGGATGCGGTGGGGGGGTGTGCGAAGTGGACGCAGCCGCCTGTTGATCATGTGTTTGTGAGAACTACAAGATCGAAGGCGGCTGCTGCTGCCAGGGTAGCGGCTGGGCGTGCGGTGCGGGCACGGGCCGAGCTGTTGGAGGAGCTGCGGTCGTGTTTCGTGCGGACGCAGACGTGGCAGCA
>NZ_JBEYTI010000044.1:0-42410 GCF_040642975.1 Micromonospora sp. NPDC047548 | reverse complement strand
TCCGCTGATCCCCCACCGCCATCACCCGAGCCAACGCCCAGTTGTGCGCCACCCGGGCCGCACCAGCATGCGCCAGCACCGACCGCTGCTGCCTCGGGGTGAGATCAAGCGCGAAACGATACGCCTGCATACCGCGCACACCCACCCCCACTCACCCCGTCGGGATCAGTGTCGGCGATGGGTACGACACTCCCGTAACCCCACGCCCGAACAACACCAGAACACGCCTTCGACGCCTAAAGAACACTCCCTTGACAGCAGTTGACACCCCTGTGGGGGGCGGGGGGCGGCGATCCCCACGCCGAGCACTCCGGCCGCGGCCAGCCCGACATGCGTCGCTTCCTCGCCGCGATCATCTCTCCAGCAGAGGCCGATGACCTGGCGCAGGAAACCTATCTACGGGCCATGCGGTCGCTGCCGTCGTTCGCCGCGCGCTCGTCGGCGCTGACGTGGCTGCTCGGTATCGCCCGGCGGGTCGCCATCGACCATGTCCGGGCGGCGTCGGCCCGCTCCCGGGTGGCCCGGGCCCGCGAGGACCTCGTTGCCGCGATGAACGCCCAGCCGGTCAGCGGCGGCGGACACCGGGCAACGCCGCAGGCTGAGCTGGGCCCGACCTGCGGCACCGTGACCCAGGACGCACAGCATGCGGGAACCAATCGGGCTACGGCCGCGACTACCGGTACATGGGGTGTGAGCAGTGGCGTGAGGTCCTGTCGGCGCAACTGGACGGTGAGGCGACCGCCGCCGAGCAGGCCGGAGCCGACGCGCACCTTGACGAGTGCGCCGGCTGCCGCGACTGGCTGGACCAGGCTGCGGCGGTGACGCGACGGTCCCGGCTGACCGTCACCGCCCCGGGACCGGACCTGTCCGACAGCATCCTCGCCGCGCTGCCCGCGCCTGCAGCCTCCAGCCGCAATCTCCGGAAGCGGGTCGTGCTCACTCTGCGGGGGCTATTGGGACTCCTCGGCGCCCTGCAGCTGGTGCTCGGGCTGGCGCAGGTCGGCCGGGGCCCGGCCGGCGGCCACAACCATGCCGGTGTGCTCGCCTCGGGACATCTGTGGCACGAGTCGGCGGCGTGGAACGTGGCGGTCGGCGCCGGGTTCCTGTTCGTGGCGGCGCGGCGCACGCCGCCGACCGGGCTGGTGCCCATGTTGAGCGCGTTCGTGGGCACGCTGGTGCTGCTGTCGGTCAATGACCTGCTGACTGGGCGGGTCGACACGACCCGCCTGGTCAGCCACGGGTTCCTCCTCGCTGGTTACGCGATCTTGGTGGCGCTGTCGCGGCCCCGGCTGCGACCCGCCGGGCCGCAGGCGCGTGGGCGGGACGGCCGTTCGGGCTGGCGCCTGAGCCTCGACGAGGCGGCGGACCCGGCCCCGGCCCAGCTCCGGCTGGTTCCCCCGTACCCCGGTTCCGCGCGGACCCAGGACCGCTGGGTGGCCTGACCGCGCGGCCCCGTTCAGGGCTGGGTGATATTAATCACTTTTGTCCTGGAACTTTCTATTTGTCGGGGTCGACCAACCCTCGACAGACCAATCAGCGAAGGGACCACCCATGCCTCGCGCCACCGTCGCCAGCGCGCGTCGTCGCCCGGCCACCCTGCTCGCCGCCGCCGCGGCATCCCTCGCGGTCGGCGTCGCCGGCTGCGGCTCGTCGGACCGGCCGTCGGCCGAGCCGAGCCCGTCGGCGTCGGTGTCGGCGAGCGCCGTGGCCGGGGTGCTTGGGATCCGGGATCCGTGGGTGAAGGCCGCCGACAAGGGCATGACCGCGGCGTTCGGCACCCTCGTGAACGACGGCGACACCGACGTGACGATCACCGCCGCGGCCACCGACCTCTCCCCGATGGAGCTGCACGAGATGAACATGAAGGACGGGAAGATGGTCATGCAGCCCAAGCAGGGCGGCATCGTGGTCAAGGCGCACAGCTCGCAGGAGTTGCAGCCCGGTGGCGAGCACCTGATGCTGATGGACCTGAAGCAGCCGGTGAAGGCTGGCGACGAGCTGACCTTCACGCTCACCTTCGCCGGCGGGAAGACCCAGGTGTTCACGGCGGTGGCCAAGCCGTTCACGGGCGCGCAGGAGAGTTACGCCCCCGACCACGGCCAGCCGGCGGCATGATCGAGCGCCCTGCTGTCCGCTCGGTGAGCAGGCGTGGCCTGCTCACCGGCGGCGCCCTCGCAGCCGGAGGCGCGCTCGCCTCCGCCGCCGTTGTCACCGCCGCCCGCCCCGACGAGCCGGCAGCACGGCCCGCCGACACGGTGCCGGTCGCCGCGATCGGTAGTGCCGTCGACCCGTTTCACGGCGCTCGGCAATCCGGCGTCGCCACCGACCCGCAGGCCCACGCGGCGTTCGTCGCGTTCACCCTCAACCCCGACACCGACCGAGCCGCACTGGGTCGGATGTTGCGCCTGCTGTCCGACGACGCCGCCCGCCTCACCCAGGGCCGTCCGGCGCTGGCCGACACCGAACCCGAACTCGGCCTGCTCCCCGCCCGACTGACCGTCACCTTCGGCTTCGGCCCCGGCCTCTACACCGCCGCCGGCCTCGCCGCCCGGCGGCCCCCGTCGGTGGCCGACCTGCCGCCGTTCCGGATCGACCGGCTCCAGCCCCGCTGGTCCGGTGGCGACCTGCTGCTGCAGATCTGCGCCGACGACCCGCTCACCGTCGCCCACGCCCAACGGGTGCTGGTCAAGGACAGCCGCCCTTTCGCCACCGTCCGCTGGGTGCAGCAGGGCTTCCGCCGCGCCGCAGGCGCCGAACCCGGCCGCACCCAGCGGAACCTGTTCGGCCAACTGGACGGCACCGCCAACCCCGAGCCCGGCGGGCCCCTGGAGACCGCCGTGTGGGTGCCCGACGGGCCGGCCTGGTTAAGGGACAGCACGACCCTCGTCGTCCGCCGGATCACCATGAACCTGGAGACCTGGGACCTGCTCGGCCGCGCCGACCGGGAACTCGCCGTCGGCCGACGCCTCGACACCGGCGCCCCACTCACCGGCACCGCCGAACACGACCAGCCCGACTTCGCCGCCACCGGCCCCGAAGGGCTCACCGTCATCCCCGACTTCTCGCACCTCACCCGCGCGCACGTCACCGACGATCGGATGAGGATCCTGCGCCGCCCCTACAACTACGACGGCACTCTCACCCCCGAAGGCCACGCCGACAGCGGGCTGGTCTTCGCGTCCTACCAGGCCGACATCAGCCGCCAGTTCCTGCCCGTCCAACAGCGGCTGGCCGAACGGGACCTGCTCAACGAGTGGACCACCCCGATCGGCTCCGCCGTCTTCGCCATCCCACCCGGCTGCCCGGAGGGCGGCTGGATCGGCCAGCAAGTGCTCGGCTGACCATCAACCAGGAAAGAACCACCAGTGATGCCCACTCGAATCCGCCGCCCGAGCTTCGCCGGCCCCGTCGCCGCCGTGCTGGCCGCCCTGGCGGTGCTGCTGGCACCCGCCTCGCCCGCCGCCGCGCACAACTCGATACAAGCAGCCAACCCCGCCCAGGACGCTCGTCTCTCCGCCCCGCCGACGCAGATCACCCTGACGTTCCTGCAGAAGCTGGACCCGGCCTTCACCACCATCGTGCTCAGCGACGCCGACCAGCGGAAAGTCCCCACCAGCGAACCTGCCGTCACCGGGGCCACGGGCACGGTGACGATCAGCCCGCCGCTGGCCAACGGCAACTACACCGTCGCCTACCGGGTCGTCTCCGCCGACGGGCACCCCGTGCAGGGCTCATACTCCTTCACGATCGCCGACCCGACCGCCAGCACCGCCCCGGACGTGGCCGCCTCGGGTGCCGCCGACGCGAACGCCGCCTCCCCGGCGGCGGCCAGCCCGGCCGCCGTAGCCAGCCCAGCCGCCTCGTCCCGCCGCTCCGGGCGTACCGGACTGGCATTGCTGGTGGCCGGCGGGGTCCTTGTCGTCGCCGTCGTCGCCGGGGCCGTGATGCTGCGGCGTCGACGCCGCACCACCTCCTGACCGGAACCGCCCGGTTCCGTGTACCGCTCCCGCCCGCCCGCTACCTGCCGGGGGTATTGACGTGCCAGATACCCGTTCACGCCAGTGTCACCCGCACCGCATCCCCAACGGCTCTCCGGCCGGCACGGCGCCGGGAGGAGACAACGGCCACGCTTCCGAGGCGCCCGAAACGGGGATCCGCTCCACCGGCCGGAAAAGCTCGATCGTGGTTCCGGTCATGGCCGCCGTGTCAGCGGGGGTGGCACTTGTGCTCGCCCTGCAGGTCGGCGGGGCGTTCGCGGTCGCGATCCCCGGCCTGCCGGACCCGGGACCGGTCACGACCTGGGCGTTGCCCCTGGTCCGGCTGCTCTCCTACGCGCTCGCCACGCTGACCGTCGGGATGCTGGTCACGGCAGCGTTCCTGCTGCCCGGGGACGGGCCGAGCGTGTCCCCGCACGGCTGGCTGCTGCTGCGGCGCGCCGGCTTGCTGTCCGTCGGGTGGGCGTCCGCCGCCCTGGCGCTGATCGTGCTGACGGTCTCGGACCTGCTCGGCCTCCCGCCGCAGCGGCTCAGCGCGGCCGCCGTCATCAGCTTCGCATCCTCGATCTCCCAGGGGCGGGCCCTGCTGCTGCAGGCCGGGCTGGCCCTGACCGTGGCCGTGCTCGCCCGCGTCGGCGTGTCGCGCGGTCTCGCCGCCACTGCGGCGGTGCTGGCGCTGGTCGCGGTGACACCGCCGGCGTTCACCGGGCACGCCGCCGGGGCCGGCAACCACCAGATCGCGGTCAGCAGCCTCGTCCTGCACGTGCTGGCCGCCACGCTGTGGATCGGCGGAGCGGCAGCGCTGCTGACAGTCCGCCGGAGCCGGCACATCGCCGACGCCGCTGGCCGGTACAGCCGCCTCGCCCTGGGCTGCTTCGCCGCCGTCGCGGTCAGCGGGCTCGCCAACGCCGCCGTACGCCTCGGCACCCTCGACCAGCTCTGGCAGTCCCGCTACGGATGGCTGGTGGGCGGCAAGCTCATCGCGCTGGTCATCCTCGGTGTCGCCGGTGCGGCGCACCGGTCCCGGACCCTGCCGGCCCTGCACGCCGGCCGGCGCGGGGCGTTCGCCCGGCTGGCCGCCGGGGAACTGGTCGTCTTCGCCGCCACCGTGGGGCTGGCCGTGGCGCTGTCACGCAGCCCCACGCCGGTGGCGACCAGCCCCGCCGACGCGGACCCGCTGACCGAGGTGCTCGGCTTCCCGATGCCAGCCGCCCCCACCCCGGGCAACCTGCTCGGCCAGCCCCTGCCGGACCTGTTCTACCTCACCCTCACCGCCTGCGGGGCCGCCGGCTACCTGGCCGGGGTGCGGCGGCTGCGCCGGGCCGGGCACCCTTGGCCGGTCGCCCGGACCGCCAGCTGGGTCGCCGGCCTGCTCGTGCTCGCCGCGTCCACCGACCTCGGCTTCGCCCGCTACGCGTACGTGCTGTTCAGCGCCCACATGGCGCAGCACATGGTGCTGTCGATGCTGGTGCCGATCCTGCTCGTCGGCGGCGCCCCGGTCACCCTCGCCCTACGCGCCCTGCGCCGCCCGGCCGACCCGCAGGTCCGCGGCGCCCGGGAGTGGCTCCTGCGCGCCCTGCACAGCCGGCCCACGAAGCTGCTCACCCACCCACTGGTCGCGCTCGGCATCTACGCCGGCAGCCTCTTCGGCCTCTATTTCAGCGACCTGCTCGGCACGCTGATGCGCTCCCACCTCGGCCACCTCGCCATGCTCACTCACTTCGTGGTCTCGGGCTATTTGCTGTTCTGGGTGCTCATCGGCATCGACCCCGGCCGGCCCCGGGTTCCCCACCCCATCCTCGTGATCATCCACCTGGCGGCGATGATGGCGCACGGCTTCTTCGGCCTGGTGCTCATGCAGACCACCACCATCATCGCCCCGGACTGGTACATCGCCGTCCACCCCGCCTGGGCCTCCTCCCTACTGGTGGACCAGAAGCTGGGCGCGGGCATCGCCTGGGCGTTCGGCGAGATTCCCGCCGCCGTCGTCATGATCCTCCTCGTCCGGCAGTGGATCCGCGCCGACCAGCGGGAACAGGCCCGCCTCGACCGCGCCGCCGACCGCGCCGAGGTCACCGGCGAAGACGACGACCTGGCCCGGTACAACGCCTTCCTCGCCGCCGCCACCCGAGCCGGCCAGGACCAGCAGCGGGGACAGCAGCCGTAGTGGGTGATTCTGTGGTGGCGCCGCCGCAGCACCACCCGCAACCGGCTGACTCTTCCTGTCGGTCACCGGCCTGACCTGGTCCCGCAACGCTGGCGCCCACTTCAGCGACGGCCTCGACGCCCTCAAGGCCGGCACCCCCGAAATCTCCACCACCCTCAACGGTCCACCCGCCGCCCCAGGCCAGCACCAGCATGGCGGGGCGCCCACCGGCGCGGCGGCGGACCCGCGACGTACGACCGGGTGCTGGCCGTGACCCGCGACGCCGGCCTGTCCGGCCCGGTCGAGATCACCCCGGCCGAGGTACCCGGCACCGCCTGGACGGTCGCCCAGATCGACAACACGTGGCCCGTTCAGCTCGGTGAGACTCCACCACTCATCGTCGCCCACTCCCTGCGTGGGACGGAGACTCAGTGACGCCGTGACGCATCCGTTTGCGGATAGCGACCCGCGTCGACGCCACTCGGCCGAGCCCCACAGGGCGACCCTCCAGTCGGTTGGCGCGCTTGTTCTGGTGTGATGTCCGGATGAGGGCCGGGGACGAGGACGAGTTGACCGGGCTGGTGGACCGGTTGCGGCGGGATCGCCGTCGCGACCCGTACACGGGCCAGCGTGCCTACTCGCAGGCCGCCCGTGAGGTCGCGGACCGCTGTTCGCGGCTGATCGACGCCGGCGAGGCGGCAGTCGCGGTGCCGGTGCTGCGGAAGGCGGTCGACCGGATGACGGCCGCCCTGATGTACATGGACAGCTCCTCCGGGGTGCTTGGCAACGACCTCGCGTACCTGATGGACCTCTACGCCCGGGCCTGCCGTGCCGCGCCGCCGCGGCCTGCCGGGCTCGCGGCGTGGCTGGTGAAGCTGGTGTGCGACGGCCCCGGCTGGCCGGACGTGGAGCTGCGCAACTGGGCGCCGGCGCTGGGGCCGAAGGGCCTGGCCGAGGTGACCCGGCTGGTCGACGAACGCGCCGCCGCAACGGACCCCGACCAGCGGCATCAGCGGTGGGCGGTGCGGTACCTGCGGGAGCAGTTGGCCGAGGTCTCCGGTGACGTGGACCGGTACGTGACGGTGCTGGCGGAGGACCTGGTCAGCGCTGACCAGTACGGGCGGATCGTGCGGGTACTGGCCGAGGCGGGCCGGCCCGCTGAGGCGGTCGACTGGGTCCGGCGCGGGCTCGCCGTGCATCCGTCCGGCCACTGGTCGGTGGGGCTGCGCGACCTGCTGGTGCGACTGTTGATCGACACGGGCGAGTCGGAGGCCGCGGTCGATGAGCGCCGGACGGGGTTCGACGCTCATCCGACGATCGACAACTTCCGGTCGCTGCTCGCGACTGTGGCGGAGACCGACCGCGACGCCGCGCACAGCGGGTGGGCCGTGGCGGTGCTGCGTGAGCGCGCGGCGCGGCAGGCGGCGTACCTGCCCCACCTGATCGACGTCTTGATCCTCGCCGGCGATGACGACGAAGCCTGGCACAGTGGGCTGCCGCGCCTGGGCGAGCTGCCCGCCCGGCAACGCGTCGAGCTGCTGGAGCTGCGGCGGCAGACCCACCCGGCCGACGTACGGGCGCCCTACCGCACGCTCATCGACGCCCAACTGCTGGACTCGCGCGACAAGCGCCGCTACGACAAGGCCATCACGCTGCTGCGCAACTTCCGTGAGGCGTACGCGGCCACCGGTGAGACCGCACTGTTCACCGCGTACCTGCAGAATCTGCGCGACGAACATCGACGCCGGCCGACGTTCCTGGCCAAACTCGACGTCGCCCGCCTCCAGCCCGACCGGTAGGGTGCAGCCCGTGGCGGTCCGCATCAACGTTGAGGCGTTTCGTGATTCCATTCCCGCAGCCGTCGGTGAGGCCTCAGCCCGGCTGCTGTCCAGTGGAGGTGTCGGTGACCTGGAACCGGCCGGGGGCGGCGTCCAGGCGGTGGTACGCGACCGCGACGCCGCGTTCCAGCCGTGGGTAGGCATCGTCGACGGCATCTTCACCGGTGACTGCGACTGCGGAATCGTCGGCGAAGACCTCTGCGCGCACGCGGTCGCGACAGCGTTGACCGCGTTCGACGCCGGTGTCGCCCTCTCCGGAGCCGCGACCCCACCGAGCGCCGCCCCGGCGAAGCCCGACCACGCCGACTACCTTCGGGGCGGTGCAGCGGCTGGCGCCCCGGCAGCTGGCCAACCTCGTCGCGGGGCACGCGGTCCGCGACCGCCTCTTCGCCACCCGGCTGCTGACCGAGGCCGGCATGCTGCACGGCGCAGACCAGTCGGGTCTGCGCGACTTCCGGGCCGTCATCCGGGACGCCTCGAACGCGACCACCGGCAGGTGGGAGATCGCCGACGTCGAGACCGCCGGTCACCGGCTGGCCGCCGAGGTCGAGATCCTGTGCGCCCGGGCCACGACTCCTGCCATGCTCGACCTGGTCGAGGACGCCATCCTCGTCTGGGACGACCTGTCCGGGCATCTCCATGACGCCTACTACATCACCCGGACCGAACCGGAAGAGATCACCGAGCCGCTCCTGCACGCCCACCGTGATCTGTGCGACCGCCTCGACCTCGCCCCGGACGAGGTCACCGACCGGCTGGACCGGCTCGTCGAGCGTTGCCAACACGGCACGATCGACATCGGAATGTACGCCGACCTCCTCGGCGAACAGGCGGGCACGATCAGCAGGCCCGTCCGCCGGTAGCAGCGGGCCACCCTCTCGTGCCGGCGCTCTGCAGTCGTCGGGGCTCGCGGTCGATGGCCGCGATGCGGGTCGGGGCCGCGGGCGAGACCATGCGTGCCACGGTCAGCCGGGACAGGTCAGGTCGTCTGCTCGCTGCGGTCGGCACCCCGGTCGGGCGCGCTACCGGCGTGAGGGCCGCCGCGAGGGGCTCTATTCGAGCAGGTCTCGGATGTCGGCGGCGGTCAGCTGCGCGGAGGCGAAGTCACCGCCGTCGAGGACGCTGCTGAACAGTTCGGCCTTGCGGGCCTTGAGCGCCATGACCTTCTCTTCGATGGTGTCCTTGGCGACCAGCCGGTAGACCATCACGTTGCGGGTCTGCCCGATGCGGTGCACGCGGTCCACGGCCTGCGCTTCGGTGGCGGGATTCCACCACGGGTCGAGCAGGATGCAGTAGTCGGCCTCCGTCAGGTTCAGGCCGAAACCACCGGCCTTGAGGCTGATCAGGAACACCGGCGCTGTGCCGTTCTTGAATTCGTCAAGCACCGTCGCGCGGTCACGGGTGGCACCGTCGAGGTAGCAGCAGCGGACGCCCGCTGTTTCCAAACGCTTCCGGGCGGCGTCCAGGAAGCGAGTGAACTGGCTGAACACCAGAGTCCGGTGGCCTTCGGCGACGAGATCGGTGACCTGCTCGGCCAGTACGTCCAGTTTCGTCGACGGCACGGCACCGTGCTTCGGGTCGACCAGGTGTACGTCGAGGCTGGCCTGCCGCAGCAGGGTCAATGACCGGAAGATCTCAAACCGGTGCTGCTGGAGGTCGCCGAGCAGGCCGAGTACCTTCTGCCGCTCCCGCTGCAGGTAGGTCTGGTACACCTTGCGGTGTTTCGGGTTGAGCTCCAGCTCGATGACCTGTTCCTGCTTGTCCGGCAGGTCGGCGGCCACGTCGGCTTTCCGCCGGCGCAGCATCAGTGGCCGGATCCGCCGCCGTAGCTGGGCGAGCCGGTCCGGGTCTTGGCCCTTCTCGATCGGGGTGCGGTAGTGCTCGGTGAACCGGTCTGCGCGGGTGAACAGACCAGGCGCGGTGATGGACAGCAGCGACCACAGTTCGAGGAGGTTGTTCTCCATCGGCGTGCCGGTGATGGCGAGCTTGAACGGTGCCGGGAGTCGCTTCGCGCAGCGGTATCCCTGGGCGGCGGGATTCTTGACGAACTGGGCCTCGTCGAGGATCAGCCCGGCCCAGTCGAGCGCCTCGTACTCGTCGAACTCGAGTCGGAACAGGGTGTAGGAGGTGACCACCAGATCCGCGCCGCGGACCGCGTCGGCGAGCGTCGCGCCACGCCGCGCGCGGGTCTGGGTGATGGTGCTGACCACGAGGTCAGGTGCGAACCGGGCTGCTTCGCTCGCCCAGTTGTGCACGACGCTGGCGGGGGCGACCACCAGGAACGGCGCCTGCAGACCGCCGAGCTCCCGAACATGGCAGATCAAGGCCAGTGCCTGCAGGGTCTTGCCCAGCCCCATGTCGTCGGCGAGGACCCCGCCGAGTCGATGCTCGTGCAGGGCGGCCAACCACCGGAACCCGTCCCGCTGGTACGGCCGTAGCGTGGCCTTCAGCCCCGATGGGACCGGATGCTCGACGCGGGCGCCGGCGTCGGACAGTGAGCGCACCGCATGCTGCCAAGCTGCTGCCTGGCCGGTGATCTCGCCCAGTTCGGCCAACTCCTGCCACAGCCCGGCCTGGAAGCGCCCGACCCGCAGCACCCCCGGCGGCGGGTCCTCCAACGCGCGGGACTCGGCGATCAGGTCGCGCAGCTGGCGGAACTCGGCACGGTCGAGGCTGAAGTACACGCCGCTGGGCAGGATGAGGTATTGCTGATCCGCGGCGAGCGCGACGAAGAGCTCGTCGAACGGCACCTGCTCACCGCCGACCGTCACCTGTACCGACAGGTCGTACCAGTCCGGCTGCCCGCCGGTGTCGGCGCCGGCGAACGTGATGACCGGGGCCTGCCGCGCCTCCTGGTAGGCGGGGCCCGCGTCGTCGAGCTGCGTGACGACGTCGACGCCGTCGATGTCGCCCAGCCGGGGCAGGATGTCGCTCAGGAACCGGATCATCGTGTCGCCGGCCACCTCGGCGGTGGCCGCCAGCCGAGGCTCCGCAGGCGTTGACTCCAGCAGACCCAGCGCCGGGTCGGCGACCATTTCCGTCACCCGCCGCACCACCTTCTCCCGGTCGGCGGCATACGCGACGGGTGCTGGCGCCCACAGCGGTTCCCGATGATGACGGTCACCGACCGGCAGCACCCAATCCCATCCCAGCGAGAGCCGATGCCCGGCCATGCGGTCCACCGTCAACGTCAACGCCGCCGCCCCGAGATCGGGCAACCGCACCGACGGACCCGCCGCGATCACTTCCGCCTGCCGTAGCAGGCTCGGATAGTACTGCTGGAGAAACCGTGCCTCGTCGTCTGCGGGGATCCGGATCGCCGATCCCGCCAGCATGCCGGCGATGCCCGACTCCAGCGGCCGTGCCAGCGGCGCGAGCCGCAACACCCTGTCCCGGGGCTGCGGGGCGGCCTGCCCCCGCACCCCCCACCAGGCGACGCCGTGGCCCGGCTTGCCCACCAGCAGCGACGAATCCGGGGCGACCGGCACGCCGTCGGCCAGCAAGGTTGGTACGAGCAGCAGGTCGTCACCGGTCCGCTCGACCCGTATCGACACCCGCGCCGCTTCCCGACACACGACGACCCGCCCGGCCGCCTTTCCGGCCTGCACCATCGGCAACCCGGTCTCCTGTGCCTCGCTCAGCAGATCCCAGATCCGCCGGCTCGCGAACGCGTCCAGGAAGACCATCTGCTGGTAGCCGCTGTAGTGGTGCCGGTCCTCGGACGCCGTGGACAGCGCCAGGATCTCGTTGAGGAGCTGCCAGTGCCGCTCGACCCGCCTCGGCTGCCCGTACCAGGCGTAACTGAGATTCGACCAGGAGATCCCGGACCGCACCCACCCGCTGCGACCTGGTACCACAGGGCGCAGGGCGATCCGCCACGACGATTCCGCCCCAGGCTGCCCGGCAGCCGCGACGAGATCGAACTGCAGCCCGACGCCGGCCCGGTCCGACACCGGATCGGTGGAAGCCTCGGGCGCCGTACCGACCAGCGGGGACAGCGCGGTCTCCCACGCCGGCGGTGGCGCCACGGCCCGCGGGCGGGGTGCACCTCGGGCCGTCATGACGGCGAGGATCAACGCGGCCGGATGGGCACAGCCCGGACGGTCTCCGCAGCTGCACGATCCCTCCACCGCCGTGATGTTGCCGTTCGGGTCAGTGCGCGCGGTGGCGATCACCGTGCCGGACAGCTCGCCGCGGAGCCGGGCATGAGCGGGCCCGGTCCGCGGATCCCACTCGACGTCGACCAGCTCGCCCCGATTGAGGTGGGCCCGCGCCTGGACGAAGGAACGTGTCCCCACCGCGACGCGCACGGCCTCCTCGTCCTCGGTCAGAACCAGGCGTGCCAAGGTCACCTCCACGAAAATCTGGCCAGGGCAGCCGCGAGCGTACCCATCCGCAAGATGGCAACGCCCAGCGCCACCCAGTCCGTCCGCACGTCGGCTCGGGCACCAGCGGACCGCGGCCCGGGATGGTCGGCCGGAGGCTGCCGACGTCCAGCGCGAGAACTTCGAACCAGCGGGCGGCGGCACCCTTGACCGCGGCCAGTGAAAGATCTGATTGGCCGTTGACACCCTGACCCCGCGTGTAGTGCGGGATCGGCAGGCGGCTCGACTGGACGGTGGCGGGCCCGTCGGCGAGTTCGTCCTTCCAGCGATGACCATCAGGCCGCCGGCCATTCGAGTAGTGTCTGGTCGCGACCTGTGGTGCGGCGGGCTTCGGGGTGAAGACGGGCAACTGCTGCTGGTCGCCCGGAAGGGAACACCACGTGCGGGCAACTCGGGTAGGGCGCTGGACAGGCATCCTCGTGGCCGGCGTCATGTGTGCCACGCTGGGCTCCGGGACGCGGCCCGCCTCGAGGGACGAGACACCCCCCGCAGCGGCCACATCGGAGAGTACCGCCCTCCGGGCCGGGCCCCGGCTTACCGAGTCGCAGCCCTGTTCCGACAGTGTCGGCTTCACCTGCTCGTACCTGACCGTGCCGCTGGACCGCCACGGAGGCGCACCGGGAACGCTGCGGTTGCGGGTCGCGACCGCCGACAACACAGCCGCACCTCGCGGCACGCTCCTGCTGCTCACCGGCGGGCCAGGACAAGCGGGCGTCGGCCTGCTTCCGCGGCTTCGTCAGCGCTTCTCCTACCTCCTCGACGACTACCGACTCGTCATGATCGACCAGCGCGGCACCGGGGCGGGCGCGCTCACCTGCGAGCCGCTCCAGGCCGAGGTGGGCTCGTCCGATGTCACCGTGCCGACGCCCGAGGCGGTACGCGAGTGTGCGCGTCTGCTCGGTTCACACCGTGGCCACTACACGACGGCAGATACCGTCGCGGATCTGGAGGACCTGCGTCGGGCGCTTGGCGTGCCACAGTGGACGCTTGACGGGGTGTCCTACGGATCGTTCGTTGCCCAACACTACGGACTGACATTTCCGGACCGGGTACGCCGGATGGTGCTCGACTCGGTGGTGCCGCAGGACGGGCCCGACGCACTGTACGCCGCCGGCCTGCGCCGCACCGGGTGGATGCTGCGCCAGGCATGCCAGGAACAGAGCTGCGGCTTCGACCCGGCGGCGGCGCTGGCCGACGTCGTGCGCCGCTACGACAACGGCGTCGGCGTCTTCGACCTGACCGTGGTCGCGAGCATCGTCGATCCGAAACTGACCGGCGCGGGGTTCTTCCCGGTGCTGACGCTCCTGCGGCGGGCCGCCCAGGGTGATCCGGCTCCGCTCAACGACGCCATCGCCGAACTGCAGGGTGGCGATGGTATGGCCCCCGAGCAGTACAGCGCGGCCCTGCACCTGGCGACACTCTGCGCGGACCTGATCCACACACCATGGGGAGACTCGACGACGCCGTTGCCGCAGCGGGACCCGGCCATCGACCAGACGGTGCGAGAGCTACGCACCGATCAGGTGTGGCCGTTCGAGCCGCGGACCGCGGCCGGACACGGTGTCGTTCAAGGCTGCCGACACTGGCCGCCGTCGCGCCCGAACCCGCAGCCACCGCATCCGCACCTGACCATGCCCGTGCTCCTGATCAACGGTGACCGGGACATTTCCACACCACTTGAGTGGGCGGTCGAGCAGGCCGCCCGCACGCCGCGCGGCAAGCTGGTGACCATCCCGGGCATGGGGCACTCGATTCAGGGCCGCAACCCGGTCGGTGATCAAGCCGTGCGCGACTTTCTGCTCTCCTGAGCTTCCCCCACGTCCATCGCCCCGCGCAGACTGCGCGGTCGCAGGTCCCTCCACACCTCGTCGACGTGGGCGAGGCAGTCGGCTCTGCTGCCGGCAAACCCCGCGTCATTCCAACCATTCGGGTTGGGGCGGTCGGTCGGCCAGATCGAGTACTGATCCTCGTTGTTGACCACAACCCGGTATTCGGCGTCGGGCAAGGAAGCCTCCTCCATCAGCATTCGGCAGGGATCGGTGCGCCGGGACGGCGTCCAGGTCGGCGGCGTCTTTCACAACGTCTTCAGACCGGAGCCGGTCAGCGGCACCACAACCTGGGCTCCGGCAATCTGGTCGCGCAACAGCGGCAGGGCAGCGACGGCAACCGCGCTCGTCGGCTCGACGGACAAGCCGGCCCCACGCAGATGCCGCTGTGCCACGCGGACCTCATCGTCGGCGACGATGACCGCCGCCCCACCGGTGCGGCGCAGCACCCGGAGAATCTCGTCGCCGCGCACCGGCCGGCTGGTCAGAATGCCCTCGGCGATCGTCACCCCCTCGTCGACTGCGACGGGCTGCGGCCAGCCCGCTCGCCAGGCCTGCGCCACGGGTGCGCAGGCCGCCGACTGTACGGCGTACATCCGCGGCACGGCGGCCACGAGCCCGGCCCGGCGCAGCACTGCGAACCCGCGGGCCAACCCGAGGAAGAGGTTGCCCTGCCCAACGGGGCAGACCACGGCGTCGGGCACCGAGCCGCCGAGCTGCTCCCAGATCTCCCACGCGCAGGTCGACTGTCCGCTGAGGAAGAGCGGGTTCCAGCAGTGACTGGCGTACGCGGCGGCGCCGGTCTCCCGCCGGCAGGCCGCAGCTGCGGCACCCCGGCCGCCCACCACCTCGACGACCTCGGCCCCCATCTCGGCGATCTGGCGTTTCTTCCCCACGCCGGCGTGCGCGGGCACGAACACCCGGGCCCGTACACCGGCCGCTGCCGCGTACGCCGCCAGCGACGCACCGGCGTTACCCGACGAGTCCTCGACGGCCTCCTCGATGCCCAGCGCCCGCAGGTGGCTGACCACCACGGCAGTCCCGCGGTCCTTGTACGAGCCGGTCGGTGACAAGAACTCCAGTTTCGCCAGGAACTCTCCCTCCGGCACGGCGACCTGCACGAGCGGCGTGCCGCCCTCGCCGAGGGTGATCGGCGGTACGGCCGGCAACATGGCCGCGTAACGCCACAGCGACCACGTCTTGGTGTCGATCGCCCGCGGGTCGAACTCCGGCGAGGTGGCCAACTCCCAGGGGGCCTCGCAGTCCGGACACCGCCACAGTGTCGGGTCGGTCGCGACGTGTCCGCCGGCGCACTGGAGGCTCACCGACGGCGCGTGCCGGTGAGCACCGCGCAGGCGGGCGGTTCGCGGCGTCACCGGGCGGCCGATCCGACCGGTTGTCCGCTCGCCAGCGCGCGCCGATCGATCTTGCCGTTCGGTGTGTGCGGCAGCTCGTCGAGGACCGAGAACTGCTCGGGCACCAGGAAGTCGGGGAGCCGGGCACGCAGGTACGCCCGGACGTCGTCGAGGTCCACGTCGGTACCACTGACGACGGCGATCAGTCGGACCGGCTCACCGCTGGGCAGAACCGCGGCGTCGCGGACCGCGGGGTGGCCACGCAGCAGCCCTTCGATTTCGCCGGGCTCCACGCGCTGGCCGCGGATCTTCACCTGATCGTCGATGCGGCCGTGAAACTCCAGCGCACCATCGGCACGCACCCGGCCTCGGTCACCGGTCCGGTACATCCGGGCACCCGGCTCGGCACCGAACGGGTCGGGCAGGAACCGGGCGGCGGTCTCCGCCGGCCGATGCAGATATCCCCGCGCCACCCCGACGCCACCGATGTATATCTCGCCGACCTCACCGACCGGGACCGGCTGAAGCGCGTCGTCCAGCACCCGGACCCACGCGCCGCCGATCGGGCGACCGAGCGGCACCGGGTCGGGCACCGGAGCACCCGCCGGCAAGACCAGGTACGTGGTGGTCATCGTGCACTCGGTCGGCCCGTACTGGTTCACCAGGCGCACCCGCGGCCCGAAGATGCGGCGCGCCGCGGCGCAGTCAGCGGCGTGCAAGCGTTCTCCGGCGAAGAGAACCAGACGCACCGACGGGGCGGCACCGGTGGCCAGATCGGCCATGCCCCGCAGCAGGGTCGGCACGACGGCGAGCAGGCAGGTCACCCGGTGCCGGCGGATCAGCGCCAGCATCGCCGCGGGGTCCTTCGCCTGGTCGGGGCCGAGCAGCACCACCCTGGCCCCGACGCTCAGCGGGCCGAACAGGTCCCGTACCGAGGCGTCGAAGGCGAGCGAGGCGATCTGCAACACCGTGTCGGCCGCGGTGACCTTGTGCTCGCGCATGATGTACCGCAGGTGGTTGACGATGCCCCGATGGTGGGCGAGCACCCCCTTCGGAGTGCCGGTGGAGCCGGAGGTGTAGACGACGTACGCCGGGCTGTCCGGCCCACCGTTGGCCGACGCGAGCGGTGCGGACCCGCCAGCCGACGTGACCTCGGCGAGCAGGGTCGCCTCGTCCACGACCGGGCACGACGGCGCGACACCCACCAGCTTCCCGTCGCCGAACAGCAGCACGGGCCGGGCGCTGTCGAGGATCGACGCCAGCCTCCCCGGCGGCTGGGCGGGATCGAGCGCGACGTATGCGCCGCCCGCCTTGAGGACCGCGAGCGCCGCTACCACCATCGCCACCGACCGGTCGATGGCGATGGCCACGAACGTCTCCGGGCCGACCCCCCGAGCCCGCAGGGCCGCGGCGAGCCGCCCGGCTCGGGCGTCGAGCTCGCCGTACGTCACCCGCTCGGCGCCGCTGATCAGGGCGGTCGCGGATGGCGTACGGGCCACCTGGGCGGCGATCAGCTCGTCGAGCCGGGTGGCCGGTGGGTCGGAGACCGGCTCTGTCGATTCAGGCCGGCGTAGCTGCTCCACGCCGACGAGATCGTCGGGCGGCGCGTCGGGCACCTGCTGGTCGAACCGGGCGAGCGACGGGACGAGCGTGGCCGCCGCGGTCAACCCCAGCATGGCCACCGCCAGTGCCAGGTACAGCAGACCGATCCCGCGCCCGGGGCCCACTCCGATGACCGCGCCGACCGTCGACGCGAGTGGCCCGCCGGCCACCATCAGGGGCTCGAGCAGGCGCCCACCCAACGGGCCCACCACGGCGTACCCGATCGGCAGCGTCCCCCAGGCGATCATCTGGTTGAGCGCGAAGACCCGGCCGTGGAACCGCTGCGGGACCTTCACCTGGACGATCGTGGCGTAGATCCCCTGGGTGACCGAAAGGGCCAGTCCGACACCGAAGAGCCCGGCGGCGACCAGGAGAAGCGCCGGACGTAGGCCGACGAGGAGGTAGCAGGCCGACATCGCGGCCGTCGCGATGAGCACGCCGGCCGCCCGCCGCCGGGTCGGCCCGCCCCAGACGATCACCACCAGCCCGCCGAGCGCCGCGCCCACGCCTTCGGCGAACGCGACCTGACCGACCTGGGCAAGCGAACCGAAACCCAGGACCAGCGGCGGCACCATGATCAACGCCGCGCCGAGGAAGACGTTGAGCGCGGCGAAGAACAGCAGCATGCTGCGCAGTCCACGAATGCCCCAGGTGAAGCGCAGGCCACCGAGAAGCGCGGCCAACAGCGGCTCGTCACGGATCCGGCCCATGGTGTGCGGGAAGCGCACGATGAGGAGTACGACCACGGCGAACGCGTAGCTCACCACATCGACGAGCAGGATGCCGCCCAACCCGAGCAGCCCCAGCAGGCCGGCGCCGAGCAGCGGTGCCACCAGGTTGGCGAAGCCGGTGGCGAGCTGGTTGACGCCGTTGGCGTGGCCGAGATACGCCTTCGGCACCAGCTGTGGGGTCGCGGCGAGGAAGGCGACACGCTGGAACGACGCCGCCGTGGTCAGGCAGACCACCAGCACGTAGAGATGCCACACCTGCAGGTTTCCGCCCCACAACAGCAGGCCCATGAGTAGCTCGGCCAGCCCGGCCGCCAACCCCGCCGAGAGCATCACCCGGCGCCGGTCAAGCCGGTCGACCAGCGCGCCGGCCAGTGGGGAGACCACCAGGGTGGGCACGATGCCAAGCGCCGCGAAAAGGGCGAACGAGACGTACGAGCCGGTCTTCAGGAAGATCCACACCGGGATCGCCCACTGGGTCAGCGCCGAGCCGGTCAGCGAGGCGAGCTGCCCGGCGGCGATGGCCAGGTACGTTCGCAGGTTCCGCGGCGCAGCCGGGGTGCCGGCGGCCGTATCGGCGGCGCCGGCTGGGGCGGCCGTCGGCGGACCGGCGCCGGCTCCGGCCATCGCTGGATCAGGGCCGGCTGGATCGGCCGTCGGTGAACCGACGGTGGCTCGATCGTGGTGCACCGCGTGCGCCCGCCAGCCCACCTCCGGGCCGCCCAGGCTGGTGAACCCGCCCGCCCCGATCGCCCGGTGGGTGCTGGTCAGGATGTTGGCCAGCTCGTCGGCACGGTGGGTCAGGAAGTAGTGTCCCGCCTCGTCGATCACCACCACGGCTGTCGTATCGGAGACGACCTGCCACTCGCGAAACCGTTCCTGGTGGAACTCGGTGACCCGGTCACGCTCCCCGACCACGGAGATCACCGGTGCGCAGAGGCGCGGACCGGGCTCGGCGAGCAGGCTGGTGAAGTACTCCTCCGCGGCCTGGCCGTCGCGGCGCATGTTCGCCACGATCCGGTCGGCCTGCGCCGGCTCCAGCTCCGACAGGTCGACGCCCATGCCGGTCAGCCAGTTGGCGTAAACCCGGTTGCTCGCCAGCCCGTCGAGCCGGCGCAACACCGTGCTCAACACGCCCTTGGCCCGCGCAGCCGGGAAAACGGCCCCGAGGTACAGCGCGTCGACCGGCCGTCCGGCCGCCTCCAACCGGCGGGCCAGGGCCACGGCGAGCGCGCCACCGACCCCGCAGTGTCCGTACAGGACGACCGGCCCCGGCACCCGGTCCAGGATCTCCGTCAGGCAGGCGTCGATCAGCTGGCCGAACGGCAGCGCCGCCTCGTCGAGCCCCACGTCGTGACCGGGGATGGCGACGGCGTAGAGCGCGTGGCCGGGTGGCAGGGCGTCAGCCAACGTCTGGTAGACCGCGGCACTGCCACCGCCGTACGGCACGCAGACGTAGGAGACGACCCGTTCCCCGGGCGGGGTCAGCTCGTGCAGCAGCTGCCGGTCACCGTCCTGCGCACCGTCGACGAGCGCCGCCAGCCGGCGGATCGTCCGGCAGGTGACCACGTCCATGACCCCGATCTGGCGGCCCCGGCCGGCGGTGAGCCGGCGCAGCCGGGCCACCAGCCGTACCGCGAGCATGGAGTGCCCACCGACGGCGTAGAAGTCGTCGTCGAGGTGTGCCGAAGGAATCCCGAGCACCTCCGCCCAGATCTCGGCGATCGCCTGCTCGGTGGCGGTGCTCGGCACCGTCTGATCGACCGGTGCCGGTCCATCGACCGGGGGTGCGCCTTCGCGGGGCGGCGCAGCGGAGGACGTATCCGCAGACACCGGCGCCGCCGCGAGGGCGGCGTGGTCGATCCCGCCGTCCGCGGCGCGCGGCAGGGCCGACACGTGGACGAGCTCGGGCGTGAGGTGGGCCGGCAGCACCTCGGCGAGCGCCGCCCGTACCTTGGCCAGGTCGCCCGCGGGCCGGGCGACGTATCCGACCAGCCGGGGACCGGTGGGCGTCGCGCGTACCACCGTCGTGGCGTCCGCGACGCCGGGCGCGGCCCGCAGCGCCGCCTCGATCTGGTGCCGCCAGCGCAGCGCGTTCAGCAGCTGCCGGTGGGCCGACGGACCCAACACCTCCACCGTGCCATCCGGCCGCCGCAGGCCGAGTTCTCCGGTGGGCAGCTCCCCCACCACTCCCACCGGCACCGGCTGCCCGGCCCGGTCGACGACCGGCATGCCGTCGGCCCGCTCCCACGCGTCCAGCTGTGTCCGCTCGGCCGGGTCGAGCAGCGGCAGTGACCAGAGCGGCGTGTCCGGCGCCCCGACCGCTCCGGACAGCAACCGCAGATAGCGGGCGACGAGCGTACGGGCGGTTGTTTCGGTGAACAGCGCCGCGTGGTACTCCAGCCGGACGTACCGGTCGGTCACGCCGAGCATCAGATCGTCGCGGGCCACGCCGTTGCCCGTGCCGGTGCCGACGTCCGGCAGATAGTTGAAGCCGAGCTGGCACAGCGGCGGCACGCTGGGGTCACGGCGCGGCGCGACCGCCTCGACGACCTTCTGGAACGGAGTGTCCTGGAACTCCCACGCCTCCCCCAGCTGCCCACGCACCCGGTCGACCAACGCCGCGAAGCTGGGGTCGCCGGACAGGTCGAGGCGGAGCACGAGCGTGTTCACGAACATGCCGATCAGGGGCTGCACCTCGGGCAGCTCCCGCCCGCCGACCGGAACGCCGACCACGACCTCCCCGTCGCCCGACAGCCGGTGCACGAGAGTCGCGTACGCGGCGAGGAAGAGCATGAAGGGGGTGGCGCGTAGGCGCCTGGCCAACTCGGCCACCGCGGCGGCAAGCCCGTCGGGGAGGTCGACGGCGACGTCCGCGCCGGGGGCGGGCCCGCGCGCCGGCCGGGGCCGGTCCGTCGGCAGCGTGTGGACGAACGGCACGCCGTCCAGCACCGCCCGCCAGTGGCGCAGGTGCGCCGCCAACGTCTCGCCGCTGAGCTGATCGCGCTGCCAGGCGGCGAAGTCGGGGTACTGGATCGCCAGCTCGGGTAGGCGCGCCGAGCTGTCGTCCACGAACGACCGGCACAGCTCGGTCAGTTCGGTCCGCAGGTTCGGAATCGAGGCCCCGTCGAAGATGGCGTGGTGGGCCACGAGGACAAACCGCCACTCGGCCTCGGCCAGCCGCACCAGCGTCGCCCGCCACAGCGGTGGGGCATCCAACGGAATCGGCCGTCCGCCTTCCGCGTCGTAGTGGGCGGTCAACTCCTCCGGCGGCTGACCCCGCAGGTCGATCTCGGCCACCTCGACCGCGATGCTGCCGTGGACGACCTGGCGCGGCTCGCCGTCCACCGCCCGCAGCGACGTCCGCAGCGCCTCGTGCCGGGACACCACCTCCTGGAACGCACCCACGATCTCGCTGGCGGACAGCGGATACGGCAGGTGCACCGAAGTGATGATGTTGAAGGCGGGTGAGTTCGGCTCGACCTGGTCGACGAACCACAACCGCTCCTGCCCGTACGAGGCGGGCACCACCCATTCGTCGTCCGACATCGGGTCCTTCTGCCCCTCGCTCATCGGCCGGGCCTGGCCAGGCGCGGAATCGTCGTCGGCGCGGCCGTGGCCGCAGCGGGCGTGCCCGGCTTGTCGTCCGTCTTGGACACCAGCTCCGCCATAGCGGCCACGGTGGGCGCCGCGAAGAGGCTGCGCATCGGGAGCTTCACGCCGAGCGCGGTCCTGACCTGCCCGATGAGCTGCACCGCGACCAGCGAGTTGCCACCCAGTTCGAAGAAGTCGTCTTCCGCGCCGACCTGGTCCACACCGAGCACTCGACCCCAGACCTGCGCCAGGGCCGCCTCCAGCTCACCGCGCGGCGCCACGTAGTCGGTGCCGGCTGGACGCTCCTGCGGCCCGGTCTCGTCCGGCTGCACCTCGACGGCGTCCACGGTCAGCTCCCGAGCCGCGCGCAGCGCCTCGTCGAGTGACCGGGCCGAGACCACGACCTGCGGCCCGAGGTCGGCGGCGAGCAGCCGGTGCAGCGCCTCGACACCGTCCGCCGGCCGGATACCCGGCCCGTCGTCCGGCGCCCCCGCGGCGCGGCGCGCCGCCGCGCCCGCCGGCCGTGCCGCGCGGGCGGAATCAGTCAGCGCGGTGGCATCGACCCGGCGCAGCGTGAACTCGTCGATCTCCGCGACCACCCGGCCGGTCTCGTCGAGCAACGTCACGTCGGCGACCAGCTCGTCGTGGTCGTACGAGCGAGGCACGACATGGCTGAACAGCCGTTCCGGCAGCGGCCCCCACACCCGCACCCGCCCGTAGGCGAACGGCAGGTAGCCACGCGCGTCGCCGAGCCACCCGAAGGAGACCGCCTCGTCGAGGACGGCCGGGTGCAGCGGCCAGCGGGACAGCTCCGCGCGGACCGGCTCGGGCACCGCCAACTCCAGCAGCGCTTCCACCGGCCCGGAGCCGGTGGCCGCCGCCAGGCCGACGCGGCGCAGGCAACGCCACCGGGATCCGTACCGCAGCGCCGAACCACCGCGCTCGGTGTCGGGGTCGTACACCCGTTCCTGCCCGCACCGGGCGCGCACCGCGGCGAGATCCCGCACCGGCGGTGCACCGGCCACCCACGCGGCCTGGCCGCGGGCATGGATCAGCGTCCCGGCCGCGCCCTCGCTCGCCACCTCGACCTCGGGCCCGGCGCGCCCACCGGAGACGATGACCCGCACCGCGACCTGATCCCCGTCGGCCACCGACAGCGGCTGCAGCAGGGTGACATCGCGCAGCTCGACGGCGTTTCCCGGCCCGGGCGCGGAAACCGTGGTCGCGAACGCCGCCCGGACCAGTTCCAGGTAACCGGTGCCGGGCACCATCGGTACGCCGCCGAGCCGGTGTTCGTCCAGCAGCCAGTGGGTGCGTGGCGAGACCGGACCGGACAGGATCACGTCGCCATGCTCGCCGACCTGCCGCCGGACCAGGACGGGGTGGTCCACGACGGCGGCGCCGGCGCCGAGCACCCGCGCGAACGCGGCCGGCACGGCGGTCTCCGCCGCCATGCCGACCTCGCGCCAGGCACCCCAGTTGACCGCGACCACCCGACCTCGCCAGCCGTGGTCGCTCTGCGCGTACGCGTCGAGGAAGCCGTTGGCGGCGCAGTAGTCCGCCTGCCCGAAGCCCCCGGTCAGCGCGGTGACCGAGGAGCACAGCACGACGAAGTCGAGGTCGAGGTCGCCGAAGACCCGCTGGAGCGCGAGCGTGCCACGCAGCTTCGGGGCCAGCACCTCCTCCGCCATCGCGCGCTCCTTCACCTCGGCCATCCCGCCGCCGGGCAGTCCCGCCGCATGGATGAGGCCGTCGATACGGCCGAACCGGCTCAGCGCCTCGGCGCGGACCCGCCGCAGGTCATCGACGCTCGCCACGTCCGCAGCGCAGACAAGAACCTCGGCGCCGGCCTCCTCCATACGTCGGATAGCCGCGACGGCACGACCCACCCGGCCGGGCACGCCGTCGTGCGCGGCCCACTCGTCCCGGGACGGCAGCCCGCTACGGGACATCAGCACCAGACGGGCCCTGGTCCGCCGGGCGAAGTCTTCGGCGACCGTGATGCCGATTCCGCCCAGCCCGCCGGTGATGAGGTAGACGCCCTGCTCTACGAGGGCCGGTGAAGGGCCGGCCGGCACCTTCACCTGCTGGTGGTCGGGTACCCAGCGACGCCGTCCGCGCAGCGCCACCAACTCCTCGTCCGCGCCGTGCAGCAGCTCCGTGACCGCCGCCGCGGGCCGGTCCGCGTCGATGTGCCGCACCGTGAGGGTGGGCAGTTCCTGGGGGACGACCTTGGCGATGCCGGAGACCGTGGCGTGTTCGGGACGGCTGAGGCCGGCGCCGGTCACGTCGACCGCACCCGAGGTCACGATGTCGAGCCGGGTCGGTCCCGCCGTAGCGGCGAGCGCCTGGACCAGGTGCAGCAGGCTGAAGAACCCGAGATCCTGGGCCTGCCAGGCGGCTTCCGGGTCACGCCCGGCCGGGACGGCGCCGGCGGTCCAGGCATGCACGACCCGCTCGGGCGTCCCGCCGTCGGCTGCCAGCTCACCGAACAGTCGACCGTAGTCGGCCGGGTGTCCGGGCCGGACCCGGAAACCGGAACCGTCACGGGCGTAATCGGCGCCGGGCCGTACCTCCACCACCGCGGCGCCGCGCTCGCGCAACGTGTCGGCGACGCCCTCGCCGTCGGTGAACACGAGCCACGGACCAGTGGCGGGTCCGGCGGCCGGTACGGCGTCGAGCGGGCGGACCCGCCAGGCCGGCACGGTGAACCAATCGTCGACCGGCACCACGGCGCGGCGCGGACGGGGTTGGACCGTGGCCGGCGTACCTCGTTCGACCCAGTGGCGGCGCCGCTCGTACGGGTAGCCGGGCAGCGCCAGCCGCCGGCGCGCTGGTGCGGTCTGCTCCTGGGTACCAGTGGTGCGCTCCGCCGCGGCGAACCGCCTCCGGTCGAGCGGGACTCCCTGCGTCCACAGTCGTGCGGCGGCCGTGTACAGGGTCGCGCAGTCGCCCAGCCGCTCACCCGGCGCGGGGAGGCCCGTCAGCGGCGGTGGGGTGGTGGTGGTGCGCGGCAGCTGCATCCGGACCAGCGACGCGAGCTGGCGACCCGGCCCGCACTCGACGAACGTCCATCCGCTCTCGGCGGCCAGGCGCGCCACCGCGTCACCGAACCGCACCGGCTCACGCAGGTGGCGCACCCAGTAGTCCGGATCGGTCGCCTGCTCCGCCGTGATCCAGTCGCCGCTACGGTTGGACAGGAACGGCACCGTCGGGGCCTGGCGCGGGGTGGCGGCGACCCGCTCGCGGAACGCGTCGAGGATCGGTTCCATCATCGCCGAGTGGAACGCGTGCGAGGTGCGCAGCGCCTTGGCGTTCACGCCGTCGGAGCGCAGCCGCGCGCCGAACTCCTCGACGAGCGCGGACGGGCCCGCCACCACGCAGATCCCCGGGCCGTTGACCGTGGCGATGTCGAGCCCGGCCGGCAGCATCGCGGCGATCTCCTCCGCGCCGCGCGACACGGCGAGCATCGCGCCCTCCGGCATCGACGCCATCAGCCGGCCCCTGGCGGCCACCAGACTCAGCGCGTCCGGCAGCGTGAACACCCCGGCGAGGGTCGCGGCCACGTACTCGCCGATGGAGTGGCCCAGCATCGCTGCGGGACGTACGCCCCAGGACGCCCAGAGCGCGGCCAGCGCGTACTCCACGGTGAACAGGGCGGGTTGGGTGTATTCGGTCCGGCCGAGCAGCTCGGCGGCGTCCGGCGCCCGGCCGAGGATCACGTCGAGCAGGTCGCGGTCGAGGTGGCCCCGCAGCACCCGTACGCACTCGTCCACGGCGGCCCGGAAGACCGGCTCGACGGCGTAGAGCTCCGCGCCCATGCCGGGATATTGCGCGCCCTGACCGGAGAAGAGGAACACCAACCGCTGCCCGTCAGCGGCCCGGCCGGTGTGGCGCCGCTTCGGGTCGGTGAGCGCGGCGGCGGCGTCGGCCAGATCGGTCGCCACCACCGCGGCGCGGTGCGGGTGTTCGGTGCGGCCGACCCACAACGTGTACGCCACGTCGGCGAGGTCGAGATCGGGACGCGTACGCAGGTCGTCGGCGAGCCGTGCGACCGCGGTGGCCAGTCCGGTCTCCGTCTTCGCCGAGACGGTCAGCACCTGCGCCGGACGGGTCGGCTCTGGACCTGAGGCGCGGACGACCGCCGGTGCCTCCTCGACCACGAGGTGGGCGTTGGTACCGCCGAACCCGAACGAGCTCACCCCGGCCCGGCGTGGCCCGACATCGGACGCCCACTTGGTCAGCGCGGTGGTCAGGTAGAACGGGCTGTGGGGCAGGTCCAGCGCCGGGTTCGGGGCCTGTACGTTGATCGTTGGCGGGATCACCCCGTGTTCCAGCGCGAGCAGTGTCTTGATCAACCCGACGACACCAGCGCCCTGACTGAGATGGCCGATGTTCGACTTGACCGAGCCGACGCCACACCATTGACGGTCGCCGCTGGCCCGCGCGTACACCTCGCGCAGCGCCGCCAGCTCGATCGGGTCGCCGACCTCGGTGCCGGTGCCGTGCGCCTCCACATAGGTGATCGTGCGGGGATCGATGTCGGCCAGCTCGATGGCCTGCGCGACGACCTCCGCCTGCCCGTCGATGCTCGGCGCGCTGAAACTCACCTTGGCGGAGCCGTCGTTGTTGATGGCGTTGCCGCGGATCAGGCCGTAGACGTGGTCGCCGTCGGCGAGCGCGTCGGTCAGCCGCTTGAGGACCACGATCCCCCCGCCCGAGCCCCACATGGTGCCTGACGCCGCAGCGTCGAACGGCCGGCAGTGCCCATCCCGGGAGATCACCCCGCCGTCGAGGACCAGGTGTCCACGCCCGTGCGGCAGCTCCACGCACACGCCTCCGGCGAGGGCCGTGTCGCACTCACCGCCGCGCAGCGCCTCACAGGCCAGATGGGTGGCGACCAGCGACGTCGAACACGCGGTGTGCACGGTCAGGCTCGGCCCGTGCAGGTTCAACTTGTACGAGGTCAGCGTCGCCACGTAGTCGGGGAAGTTCCACATCGACAGGTCCATGTGGAACTCGCCGGCTCCGCTCGGGCGGAGGTGTTCGTAGGCGTACGTCTCGCCGCCGGTGCCCGCGTAGACACCGACGGACCGGCCACCGGCGAACGGGTCGTAGCCCGCGTGCTCGAGCGCGCTGTGTGCCAGCTCCAGGAAAAGCCGATGCTGCGGGTCGGCCACCTGGGCGTCGCGGGCGCTGAGACCGAACAGCGACGCGTCGAACGCGTCGTATTCGTCGAGAACCGGTGCGGCGGGCACGAAGTGGGGATCGTCGACCTCGTCCTCCGGCACGCCAAGGGCGAGCTGGTGCGCGCGGTCGAACCACGTGACCGACTCGACCCCGGCCACCAGGTTGTGCCAGAACTCGTTGACGTCCTTCGCCCCGGGTACCCGGCATGCCATGCCCACCACGGCGATCGGCTCGACGCCGTAGGACTGCGGCTCCTCAATCGGCATTCGTTGTCTCCCTCACTCGACTCGCCGCCCTGGCCTCGCGCCGGCCACGGATCATTTCCCGGCGGGTGGTCGCCCGCTGTACGGCCAGGTCGATCCCGTCCACGCCGGCCACACCGTCCAGGTATGCGGCGAGGGCCCGCACGTTGGGGTAGTGGAACAGGTCCACCAGCGGGATCTCCCGACCGAGCGCCTCGGCCAGCCGGTGCTGGACCACGGCCATCGCGAGGCTGTGCCCGCCGATGTCGAAGAAGTTGTCGGTGGCCTGGACCCGCGGCACGTCCAAGACTTCCCGCCATACCCGGGCGACCAGCTCCTCGGTGACCCCCGTCGGCGCGGCCGGAGCCGCGCCGGACGGCGGCGGGCCGGCGGGCACGGCGGCGGAGTCGGGTCCCGGCGGCGGCTGCGGCGCCGCAGCCGTCGCCGGGACCGCATGCTGCGCCGCCCGCCACAGGGGGCCACCGACATTGCCGCGGCCCGCTGCGGAAGCCGCGGTGGTTTCGTCGTCCGACCCCTGGTGGCCGATCATGCCGATCGGCGACTCCGGCACGGCGGTGAGCTGATCGAGTAGTTCCCGGTAGCCGTCGAGGAGCGCGGCGATCCGCTCCGCCGCGAACAGATCCGGGTTGTAGACGGCGTCGAGCGCCAGTACGCCGCCCCGCTCGACCAGATAGACGGTGAGATCGAAGGGGGATCCCGGCAGGCCGGCGGGCACCCGCTCCGTCGTGATCCCCGGCAGGTCGAGCGCCGGCTCGGCGAAGTTGAACACGTTGAACAGCACCTGCACCAGGGGCGAGCGGGTCGTGTCGCGCGGAACCGCCAGCGCCTGGACGATCCGCTCCAGCGGCGCGTTGGGGTGGGCCAGCACGTCGAGCAGCTCCTGCCGGCACGCGCGCACGTGATCGGCGAAGGTGGCCGCGGAGTCCGTCCGCAGGCGTACCGGGACGATGTCGACGAAGAAGCCGACGAGGTTGGCGACGGCCGCCAGCCGACGGTCGGCGACGACCGCGCCGACGACGTGGTCAGCCCCACCGGTCAGGCGCCGCAGCACCTCTCCGAACGCGGCGAGCAGCACCGTGGCCGGCGTCGTGCCGAGCGACGCGGCGAGCCCGCGTACCCGGCTGTCGACCTCGGGCGGGAACGAGGTGGTGGTGAACGCACCGCGATACGTCTGGGTGGCTGGGCGGATCCGGTCCGCGGGCAGCTCCAGCACGGTCGGGGCGCCCACCAGGTGCTCCTTCCACCAGGCGAGATCCTGCTCGCCGCGGGCGCGATCGCGGGCGGTACGCCACACCGCGTAGTCGGCATAGGCGGCCGGCAGCGGCCCGAGGCCGGCCGCGGCGGCCGCGGAGTCGCCCGCCGGGTCGCTTGCCCGGGCCGCCGCGTAGGCGGCGCCGAGCTGGTCGTAGAACACCGCCTGCGACCAGCCGTCGAAGACCGCGTGGTGGAACGCCATCGCGAGGACGTGCTCGTCGTCGGCGAGCCGGTACAGCTGCGCCCGCCACACTGGACCGGTCGCCAGGTCGAACCGGATCGCCGCACACGCCTGAAGTCCCCCGCGCAGTTCGGCCTCGCGCCGGTCCGCGTCCACGGTGGACAGATCGACGACCGGCAGCGGGGCGTCGCCCGGCGGGTCGCAGGTCACGTGCGGGGCGCCGGCCACCCGGGTGATGCGCCAGCGCAGCACGTCGTGCCGGCGGACGACCGCGGTCAACGCGGCGCGGAGCGCATCCACGTCGAGCGGACCGCGCAACCGCTCCGCCATCGCGGTGTTGTACGCGGCGGAGTCTGGCGCGAGCTGGTCGAGGAACCACAGCCGGCGTTGCGCCGGCGAGAGCGTCGGCGGATGGCCCACCGTCAGCTCGGGCTCGGTGAGCGGCGTCGTGGCGGCCACCCGGGCGGCGAGAACGCCCAGCGTACGGGCGTCGAACACGTCCTCCACCGCGACTTCCCGGCCCAGTTCGGCGCGGAGCGTGGCGACCAGGCGCATCGCGGTCAGCGAGTCGCCGCCAGCCGCGAAGAAGTCGTCGTCCGGGCCGGCGGGGGCACCGAGTATGCGTCGCCACGCGTCGGCGACGACGGCTTCGAGGTCGCCGGCCGCTCCGGCGTCGCCCGCTGTCGCCGACCGGTCCCCCGCACGGGCAGTCGCGACCTCGCGCAGCCGGGCCGCGTCACGCTTGCCGGCGGTGTTCAGTGGCAGTGCGGGTACCCGGACGATGCGGCGCGGCACCATCACATCGGGAAGGCGCCGTCGCAGGTACGCCATGATGTCGTCGTCGGATGGTTCGCCGGCCGGCGCGAGCACCGCGACAAGTTCCGGGCGGGTGTCCAGCCCCACCGCGACGACCGCCGCCTCCCGTACCTCCGGATGTCCGCGCAGGGCGTGCTCGATCTCGTCGAGCTCCACCCGCTGGCCTCGGATCTTGACCTGCCGGTCGGTCCGACCGAGGAACAGCAACTCGCCGTCGGGCAGCTGGATGGCGCGGTCGCCGGTTCGGTACAGCCGCGCCCCGGGCTCAGCGGAGTACGGGTCGGGCACGAACCGTTCCGCGGTCAGGCCCGGACGGCCGAGGTAGCCGCGGGCCACCCCGACGCCGCCGATCAGTACCTCCCCCGGCGTGCCGGGGGGCACCTGCGTACCGTGCTGGTCGACCAGGTAGATCCGGTGGTTGGGCAGCGGGCGGCCCATCGGCAACGGCCGGTCCCAGCGGCCGGTCGCGGTGAAGCTGGTGACGCAGACGGTGGCCTCGGTCGGGCCGTAACCGTTGGAGAACCGGCGTACCGGGCGGTCGGCCGGTCCACCCCACCGCTCCACCTGTGCCGGATCGGGCGCCTCCACGCCCGTGAAGACGGTACGCCAGTGCGGTAGCTCCGCCGGTTCCAGCAGCGGCAGCAGCGCCGCCGGCACGCATCCCCAGGTGACCTCGTGCGCCTCGGCGAAGCGTTGCAGCCGCGCTGGGTCCACCCGGTCGGCGTCGGGAACCAGCGCGATCTCGCCGCCCGCCATCAACGGAATGAACAGGTCCTGAACGGACGCGTCGAAGCCCAGCGAGGCGAAGCCGAAGGCACGGGTCCGTTCGTCGGCCCCCGTGTGGGCGCCGAACGCGGTGACATGGGCGACCACGCTGCGGTGGCTGACCACGACGCCTTTGGGCCGGCCGGTGGAGCCGGACGTGTAGAGCACGTACGCGGCGTTGTCCGGCAGTGCCGGGCAGGGCGCCGTGTCCACCGGCGCCGAGGCGGTCGCAGTGGCCGCCCCGGCGCGGTCCGCAGCTGCTACCGGGAGGTCGACCAGCGTGATCTCCAGGTCGGACAGTGCGTCCCGGCCGGCCTGGTCCACCACCGCGACCGTGATGCCCGCGTCGGCCACGATCTCGGCACGCCGCCGCCACGGATGCCCGCGATCCAACGGTACGTAGCAGCCGCCGGCGAGGAGCACACCGAGCACCGCGACCAGCAGGTACGGCCGACGCTCCGCGCAGATGCCCACCGGCGTCTCCGGGCTGACGCCGAGCCGACGCAGCTTCCCGGCGAGTACCGCCGCCCGTTCGGCGAGCTCGGCGTAGCTGAGCACCTCGTCCCACTGCCGCACGGCGACCGCGTCACCGCGCCGGGCAGCGGTCGACAGGACCAGCTCCGCCAGTGTCCGCTCCGGATACGGGAGCCGCTCGCCGGCGATGTCGCTGTTCGTCACTGGTTTTCTCCCCAGGTGCGGGGCCGCGCCGGGTCGACCACCTGCAACCGCAGCTCGGACTGGTATCGGCGACCCTGGGCGTCGGGAACCCAGGCCTGATGCGGCCCGGGCAGCGCCTCGCTCACGCCGAGCGCGATCCCGCCACCGGCGCGCTGCCGCGCGGCACGCACCATCGCACACAGCGACGAGGCGAACAGCGGGCTGGACAGGTCCACGTAACAGGGCTTGATCTCGGTCGCAAGTTTCACGTAGACCTGCTCGGGCAGCCCGAGCGTCCGCCGCCAACGCCGGACCGCGAGATAGCGCCCGAGGCTGCCGGTGGCATCGGCCAGCCCGCACTCATCGACCGTCGTCCGCCAGGTCTCCCGGACCACCACCAGCCGATCGATCATGATTCGGGGTGTGTGCGCTGCGGTGCTGACCAGCTTGAACGCCTCCGACGCGTGCATCGACAACAGCTCGCTGAACATCTCCACCAGCGGTATCGGGGTTCGGCCGGCGCCGTACACGACCAGCTCGCCAGCCACGTCGCGGACCCGCAAGGCGGTGATCGGCACGAGCCGGGCGTCGGCCCCCGGCGCGGGAAGGAACCCGAGCCGGGTGTCGGTGTGGTGGTGCAGCCTGAACCCGACCCGGGCAGTGAGCCTCGGCGACGACGAGGGGTACAGCAGCCGCACCCGGCCGGTGCCGAGATCGGTGGCGAGCCATTCGCGCAGCCGGTCGGGCACCTCGTGGCCGGAGACGAACACCCCGCTATCCAAAGTGGACCAGGCCGCATGCAGTTCGCCGAGGACGGCAAGGCAGTCGCCCCGGGTCAGCGCCGCCACGCTGTCCGCGCAGAACTGCAGGTCGGGGCTGTGGATCCGCCCCCCCGACCAGCCCGGACGGCTCGCCGGGAACACCTCGGCGATCCGCTCGGCCAAGTCCACCGCGCGCAGCCGCACCACGCTGGTGCCCGCCGGAACGTCGTCGAGGCCGGCGAGGGCGGCGAAGCGCGCGGCCAGCTCGGCCGACACCTCGTCAACCGGCCGGTCACCCTCACCGAACAGCAGGCCCTGGGCCAGATACCACAGCTCGGCGAAGGGCACCTCGGCCGTACCGAGCTCTGCCGCGAGCTCCTCGTGAAGGCCCCGGAAGGCGGCACCGTAGGCGTCGGCCAGTTCGACGGTCAGCCAGCGCGCCACCTGGAGAAGCGCGCCGAGCGGAGCGGCGAAGCCACTGAGCACCGACGCGCCCAGTTCGACGTCGAGGTCACGGACGGTGTCCTCGTAACAGACCGCCCGGCCCGCGTACGTCTCGCCCTCACGGTGCAGAGCCGGCGCGCCGGTCACCGCGACGAACTCGGCGTGCAACAAGTCCAGTGCGGCACGCAACCGGTCGGGATCGCCCGCGGCGTCCGCGACCGCATCCCGAGCGGCGCGTAGTCGGGCGAAGTCGGCCGTGACCACCGTCCGGACGTTCTGGTCGCCGATGCCCTCGATCAGCTCCGCCAGCCGCGCTTCCGCACCCGCGTCCATCGGCAGGTCGCAACCCCACCACACCAGCCCCCGCTCGACGAGTTGGTCGAGCACCAGGTGGACGTCGTCCACCTTGCGCAGCCCCGACCCGCGCTCCGGCTCCTGCGCCACGAGCTCCGCCGCCACCTCGTTGACGGGACGCACCCCGTCGAGCAGGTCGACGACGGCGGCTTCGGCCGGGGAGAGCTCCACCGGCGGTGCCGCCGGCCGCAGGACCCGCCGGCCGCCGTCACGCCATAGGTGCACGTGCAGACCCGCGGGCAGCCAGCGCCGTACCGCCGGATCGGCGGCGAGCCGGTCGCCGAAGGCGGACAGCGCCCGCCACTCGAAGGTCACCATCCGCTTGCGGGTCAGTGCCGGGCCCGGGGTGACCGTGGTGGCGTCCGTGGCGGAGATGCCTGTCCAGCAGATCGGCCCGAAGAACCCGATGGTGTCGTTCTTCGCGGCGTACCGCTGCCAGTAGCGCCCGATGACCTGCTCGCGGGCGCGGCGCTTGACGTGGCTGCGTTCGTCCGGCCCACCCCGGCGCACGGCGTCGAGCGCGACCAGGGCGTTGAGGTTCTGCCACGTCACCGCCTCGCGAAAGCGTGGATCACCGGCCAGGTCGTAGATCACCTCGCTGGTGGCGCCGACCGTGGTCGAGAGGACAGCGAGTAGCTGCTCCTCGCTCGCCGCGCCGTCGAGATGGGCGTCGGCGACGGCAGCCAGTTCTGGTGCGGACAGGCGCAGCACGTCCTCGGCGGGGAACCCTGCGGCGCGCAGGACCGCTTCGCGCCACACCGCCCATCCTCCACTGCCGAGCGGCACGCGATGGTCCGCCGGCACGGGATGACGGGCCGACACCCTCGGCGGGACGGGGCGACCGGTCTCGTCCACGGGACCGGCACCGGCGTCCCTCAGCAGGTCGGCGGCGACGAGCGCGGCGACCTCGGGTGCCCGGTCCTGAAGGAACATATGTCCACTGTCGACGGATTGCAGGGCGAACTCCTCCGTGGTGTGCCGCGCCCATTCCCGCATCTGACTCGGCCCCGCGTCGACGTCGCCGCGCCCGGCTAGGCACACCAGCGGCACCCGCAGCGGCTCCTCGTCGCGGTACGCGTACCGGCTCAACCACCGCAGGTCGGCCCGGAGCGCGGGTATGAAGATCTCGAGCAACTCCTGGTTCATTCGTACGACGTCGGGCAGTCCACCCATGGTGGCGACGCGGGCCAGCAGTTCCTGCTCCGGCGCGTCGGCCAGCTCGGCCATGGTCTTGGGCAGGTGCGGTGGCCGGGTCGCCCCGAGATAGAGCCGGCGAGGCATCGGACCCCCACGCCGACGCAACTCGCGAACCACCTCGAAGGCGAGTAGGCCGCCGAGGCTGTGCCCGTACATCGCGAACGGCCGGCCCGCGCGCTGCCACACCGCGTCGACCACCTGGTCGAGGGTGAACTCCGGCGGCTCGCCGATCCGCGCCTCGCGGCCGGGAAGGGCCAACACCTGCATCTCGAGCGCGGCGGGCAGGTACGCCGGCCAGTCGCGGAAGCTGCTCGGGCCGGCACCGGCAGGTGGCAGGCAGAGCAGCAGTTCGGCGCCGCCCGTGCGGCCCCCCACCCCGGCGAACCACCGTACGGTCCCGGCCGGCGACGTCGCGGCCCTCATCACCGCCCCCCGGCGAGCTGCGGAGTGCCCACCCGGTCGATCCAGTGCCGCCGGCGCTGGAACGGGTAGCCCGGCAGCGGCACCCGCCGGCCGGCTCCCACGGGGAGGTCGCCCTCGGCACGCCACCTGGCGGCCTGGTCACGGAGCTCCCCCGGCACCTCGGCCGGCAGGGACGGGGCCCGTCCGTCGGCGACGGCACGCAGCTCCCCCGCCGCCTGCATGATGTCCCGGGCGACGACCGCCTCGCGGTGAGCCAGCCGCCGCCGGCCAGCGGCGAGCGTGTACGCCACGTCGGCGAGGGAATGTGCCACGCCGGCGGGTGCACCGCCCGGTTCGCCGGCGAGGTGGTCCGCCAGCCGGGCGGCGAGAACCCCCAGCGCCTCATCGGTGGCGGCGCTGAGCGGTAGCAGTGCCCAGTCGACGTTGTCGCCGGACGCGAGCGGTGTCGGGGCCTGCTCGACGAGGACGTGCGCGTTGGTGCCGCCGAGCCCGAACGAGCTGACTCCGGCGCGGCGGGTGCCCATCCATGGCCGCGTGTCGGTGGTGACCACGAACGGGCCGCCCGCGAAGTCGACGTCGCGATGGGTCCGGGTGAAGTGCAGGGTTCCCGGGATCATGCCGTGGTGCACCGCGAGAACGGTCTTGATCAAGCCCGCTACGCCGGCAGCCGCGTCGAGGTTGCCCACGTTCGACTTCAGTGACCCGAGCACGCAGGAGCCGCGTCGGGCCGTACCGGTCCGGAACGCCCGGGTCAGCGCATCGATCTCGATCGCGTCACCGACCGCGGTGCCGCTGCCGTGACCCTCGATGTAGCCGAGATCGTCCGGGTGCCAGTCGGCTGCGGCGAGCGCCTCGGCGACCACCGCGCTCTGGCCGACGACCCCGGGTACGGTGAAGCCGGCGCGATCGGCACCGTCGTTGTTGACCGCCCAGCCGGCGAGTACGGCGTAGATGTGGTCGCCGTCGTCCACGGCGTCACCGAGCCGCTTGAGGACGACCGCCCCCGCCCCGTTGCCGAAAACCTGCCCGGTGGCGTCCGCGTCGTACGGCCGGCACACGCCGTCGGCCGCGAGCGTCCCACCGGGGCGGTACCGGTAGCCGGCCTGGTGCGTGGAGACCACCGAAGCGCCGCCCGCCACCGCCACATCGCACCGAAAATCGAGCAGGCTCTGCGCCGCCTGGCAGACCGCGACCAGTGAGGACGAACAGGCGGTCTGGATGGCAACCGCCGGCCCGTTCAACCCGAGCGCGTACGCCGCACGAGTCGGCAGGTAGTCGCTGGAAGCACCGGCCAGAATGTCGTCCCAGTCGTCGCAGAACCCACCCGCCGGTCCTACGGTGGGGTTGCCGAGCAGGTGGTGGCGAAGGTACCGGTTGACGCCGCAGCCGCCGAACACACCAACCTGGGTGGTCGCATCGAGCCGACCGTAGCCGGCGTCTTCCACGGCCCACCAGGCGACCTCGAGGAAGAGCCGATGCTGTGGATCGAGCAGCGCCGCCTCGTCGTCGCGGTAGCCGAACAGCGCGGCGTCGAAATCGGTGAGCCCGTCGAGGTGGCCGAACGCCGGCACGAAGCTCGCGTCGTCGACGACCTCGGCCGGCACGCCGGCGGCGAGCGCCTCGGCCCGGGAGAACCGGCGCACCGAGTCGGCACCGGTGCGGACGGTGCGCCACAGGGCGGTGGCGTCGGCGGCGCCCGGAACCCGGCAGGCCAGGCCGATCACCGCGATACTTTCGTCGTCGGCGCTGATCATCGCCTCTCCCCCGTTCGAGCCTCGCGGCGGCGGCGCATCCGGCCGGCGACCCGGTCCAGACCCGCGTCACCGCCGAGCGCGGCGGCGGGCGCGTCGACCGCTCCGACGTCGTGGGCAGCGTTGGCCGGCGTGCCGACCGTCCGCAGGTACGCGGCGAGGGCGGCCACCGTCGAGAACTCGAACAGCCGCGCGAGCGGCACCCGGTGGCCGAGGCCCGTTTCGAGCCGCTCCTGGACGAGCGCCAACAGCAGGGAATGCCCGCCCAGCTCGGTGAAGCTGGCGTCGCGGTCGACGTGGGCCAGGCCCAGCACATCGGCCCAGATCGCGGCGACCGCGCGCTCGACCGGGTCGGCAGCCACCCCCTCCGCCCGGGACACCGGGGGTGCGGGCAACGCGGCGACGTCGAGCTTGCCGGTCGTCCCCATCGGAAGCGCGTCGACCACCACCACGGCGCGGGGCACCATGAAGTCCGGCAGGCTCGCGGCCAGTGCCGTCCGGAGGACAGCGGGGTCGAGGCGGCGCTGGGTAGCAGCGTCCCGGTCGGCGGGCGGCTCGGTACGCGTGGGTACGACGTACCCGATGATCTCCTTCTCCGTACTGTCGGCGCCCTCGGTGCGGGGCCGGGCCACGACGGCGGCTTGGCCGACCCCGGGCAGCGCCGCGAGCTGCACCTCGATCTCGCCCAGCTCGACGCGGTAGCCGCGGATCTTCACCAGGCGGTCGGCACGGCCCAGGAACTCCAGGCGACCGTCCGGCAGCCGCCGGACGATGTCGCCGGTCCGGTACGTGCGGACGCCGTCGCGCTCACCGAAACGCTGCGCGGTCAGCTCGGGCAGCCGCCAGTAGCCGAGCGCCACGTGCGGGCAGCGCACCACCACCTCGCCGGTGTCGCCAGCCACGCCGGCCTCGTCGATCAACAGCACCTCGATGCCGTCCAACTGGTAGCCGATCGGCACGACCGTACGGTCGAGTGCGGCGTCGGCGGGCAGGTGGTACTGCGCCGCAAAGCTGATCTCGGTGGTGCCGTAGCCGTTGACGAACACGGTGTCCGGCGTGAAGTGACGCCGTGCCAGTTCCACGTCGCGGCGAGTGACCTCCTCGCCGCCGAGGAGCACTGCACGGATGTCGGGCAGCGCGCCGGTCGGACCGAGGCTGGCGCACAGGTAGCGGTAGACGGTCGGAGTGGAGTGGTAGATGGTGACCCGGTGCCGGGCCAGGGCACGCGCCAGGTGGCCGAGCCCGTGCGTACGGATGTCGACCGGGACCGCGGCGGCGCCCGACAGGATGGCGCCGAACGTGTCGGTGACCGCCATGTCGTAGCCGAACGACGTCAGCACGCTGGTCCGGTCGCCCGGTGTGATCGCGAAGTTGCGCACCTGGTTGGCGATTCCGAAGAGCACGTTACGGTGACTCTGCACGACGCCCTTCGGTGCGCCGGTCGAGCCCGAGGTGTACAGCACGTAGGCCGGATCGTCCGGTGCGGCGGGGCTGGCGAGCGCGGCGAGCACCGCGTCGAGATCCGGGGCGTCGCCGAGGCCGGCGATCTCGACCACCCGCAGCCCGGGCCGGTCCACCAGCCTCACCAACTGCTCGGCCCGCTCGGCGTGGGCGGCGTCGACGAGCAGCACGTCGGCGGCGCTGTCGGCAAGGATGTGCGCCAGCCGGCGGGCTGGGAAGCTCGGCTCGATCGGCACGTACGCCCGGCCGGCCACCAGCGCCGCCAGCAGTGCGGTGACGGTGGCGACACCGTGCCGGCACAGCAACGCGACCTGCCCCCCGCGGGCGGGCCCGATGGTGGCCGCGGTCGCCGCGACGGCTGCGGCAAGCTGGCGGTACGTCACCGCGGCGTCCTCGGCCAGCACCGCAGGACGGTCCGGATGCTGGCGTACCTGCGCGGCGAAGGCCGCCGGAATCGTGTCGCCCGTCATCGTCCGGCCCACACCGCCGCGGCGACGTCGTCGACCGTGGACACCTCGACGTCCACCTCGGCCGGGACGAAGTCGCTCCCGCCGTAGCAGCCGCTGCCGTGCAGGACGATCTCGTGCCCTTCGGGGACCAACCCGCGGTCGATGGCGTTGAGCACGCCGGTCAGTCCCATGACGATGGACCATTCCCGCAGCTCGTCCGGATCCGCCGGGAGCCTCGGGCTGTCGCCGTCGAACCATTCCCGCAGCATCGGGTAGCGCTCCAGGCACTCGCGCCGCGACACGACGATCCCGTCGCCGCCGAACCGCCGGATGAGCTCGTTCATCGTCGGTGAGGTGGCCGGCTCGTGAGTGTAGAAGGTCGGGTCGAGCACCTCGGCCGGGTCGTCGGTCACGGCCGGGAACCGGGGGTCGGCGTCCTGCACCGACACACCGCTCGCCGGATCGGGCCGGTACGCCGGCATCTTCGCCCGCGAGAAACTGCCGTACCGCAAGTTGAGCACCATGTCGGCCGTGCCCAGGTGCTGTACGAGCAGGAAGCCCGGACGATCGGTGGGCCGCGCCTGGCCGGCCGCCTCGAGTACGTCCCGCCCCAGGTTGTAGCCGAGCAGGCCGTACGCGCTGGACACCGAGTGGGCATGCCACCGCGGTCGCGCCGCCGACGCGGGCGAGACGTCCGCTTCGAAGGCGGCACGGGCAGCGTCGGCGACGAGGTAGTTGCGCAGGTCCAGCGAGTACCAGAGATTCACCCCGTGCCGGTCGTACGCCTCCGCGGCGTACTTTTCGACGAAGGCACGCCCGAGTGCCTTGACGTCTTCCGGGGCGCCGCCGACGTAGCGCAGCAACGGATTCGCCGCCCGCAACGCCGGGTCGCCGGCAAGCCGGTCGTGGCGGAACTTGTGGCGCGTGGCGGCCGGGGCCAGCACGACGACGGAGAGCTGATCGGGCTTGACCAGCCCGACCTCGATGGCCCGGCCGACCGCGTCGCGCAGCGCGATGCCCTTGTTTGCCGACGTGGGGGTGAAGATCCGGATCGCCTCACCGGTACGCCGGATGTGCTCGACCGCTCGCGCCACCATCACCAGGGAGGCAAACGTCTTCGTTGTCCGGGTGCCCGGGTTGCCGGTGAGGTCGAGGAACTGGATCGGGTGGCCGCCGTACTCGCCGAGCCGGCGCCAGCCAACGGTCGCCGGCGCGAAGAAGTCCCGGACGTTGTCGGTCAGCGCCGGCAGGTCGAACGCTGGCGCGAAGGTCGGCGTCCCGGACGCGCCCGCGGGTGGCGGCGCGCACCGGGCGACGGCGGCGGGGATCAGGTCGTAGTAGTCGACGATGAGGTTACGACGGGTCGTCATTGACGCTGTCGAGTCCATCTACGCTCATGCTCCTTAGATTGTGCCTGTCCCGGCGGCCACGACCGGGGCCGGAGGTGCGAGTCGCAGCCGTCGTCGTAGCTCGGTCAGCCGCTCGATCACCTCGTCGAGGGCGGCGACCGGCCATCCCGCCGCCAGTTCAGGCAGGTACGGCGCGAGCGCGTCGATCGCGCGCGGGGAATAGTCGACCCGTCCGTCGGCCACCTCGACACCGTCGTCGCGGCCGACCCGCAGGTTCCACGCGACCGCCTCGGCGCGGGTGACGCCCGGCGGGAGACGCAACGCGACGGATCCATCGGTCACGGTGACCGGGTATCCGCCGGGGAGCCCGAGCGGTCCGGGGAGACTGGTGTGGACCTCGGTACCGGTGACGAGGGCGAGCAGCAGTCGGGCGGCGGCGTGTCCGGCGATGGCGTTGAGCTCGCGCCGGTCCGTGGCGCGCGCGGGGCTCAGGAGGCCGGTCACGTCGGGCAGTGGGTGCCCCTCGTACCAGGCCAGCACCTCGTCTTCTGGGCGCCCGGGCTGGGACAGGTGGACGTGGTGGCCGAGCAGGGCCAGGTCATCCTGGTCTGGCAGGCCGATGGCGGCCTGTAGGCAGGCGGCGAGGGTCGACACGTTGCCGATGCCGCACGTGACCGGGGCCTTGAGGGCGGCCAGGAGCGGGTTTACCGCATCGGGAAAGCAGCCGTTGACGACGAGCGTCCGCGGGCTGGCCTGTGCGACCGCACGAGCGAGCCGAACGATCAGGGCGGCTTGCAGGGGCAAGGTGACTCCGAAGCCCGCACGCGCGATCAGGCTGGTCCACGCCGACGGCGCGGTGGTCTTCTCGTACGGGGATTGAGCCGACGCGCAGCAGACCAGCACGCCGGGTTGAAGCCGCGCCAACGCGTCGACCTCGTCGTGCAGTGACTCGGCCGCGAAGGTGACGCCGCCACCACCGGTCACTGCGGCCCGGATCTGGCATATGCGCGTGATGTCGCTCGCGGCGCTACCCCGCGCGAGCACGGTGACCTGGATTGGTGTTGCCGGTGCCGGTGAAGAGAGTGCCGCCAGCGAGTAGCACACGGAGCGTGCCAGTGAACCACTGCCGACGACCGCGATGTGCGGATCGATCATCGAGGCGATGGCGGTGAGGCGGCTGCGTGCGATCGGTCGCTGATGAATAACGCGCGAAAGAATGGCATAGCGAATGCGGCCTCCCCCTAGCCCAACCGGCGCACCTGCCAGGCACAGGCCGCCAGGACGGCCACGCAGAGGGGCATCGTCCCCAGTGGAGGTCGCCGGATGGTGATGATGCCATGAAATTCCCACGCCTGGTAGGCCACTGTTCATATCGCACGGAGAGGATGGCCAAAGCACGCCCAGGCGCCAGCTTTACGGACATATCGCTACATCTAGATGGCTAATAACCATGGATTGTCTGACGAGACGGACGAGAGGTGGATGAATGCGATAGTTGCTCGTTCGAGCATCGATCGGGCGTCGTCCGACGCCGAAACCGGCGTACCCGCTCCGGGAACCTCGCCCCGCGGCCCGGTCGGGCCGGCGGTGCCGACCGAGCCGCCGAGGGGACCGCCAATACTGCCTGCCAGCGGGCACGTCAGACCCCGTCACCTCGTCACGCCCAGGCTTGGACCGCGCCAAGCTCATCCGGCATCACATCGACGTCGCCCCCTGGCCGCCCCAGGGTAAAGATCGGGGGTAAGGTGCCGAGACGGCCACGGCCGGCGCAACTCGTCCGATCATCGTGCCGAATGAAGACTCCGCCGGTCCCATAACCAGCTATAGGCCACGAGCCGGGCCTGGATTGGATCGCTAGATGACCTTGGAAGTGACAGCCCGCAGCGGTCTCCAGGTGGCAGATGCGGTGGCGACGAGCCTGGCGCGGCGCGTTTCGGGGCCCTTCTACTTCACACCGGACGGCCTGCAGGCGCCACTGCTCGAACGGCTCGCCGCGCTCGTCCCCACACAGAATGTCGTTCGCGAGGACACCGCGGTGGCGATGGCGGCGGGAGCGCGCCTTGCCGGGCGTACGCCGGTGGTGCTGATGCAGAACTCCGGCCTCGGGCAGAGCGTCAACGCCCTCGCCTCTCTGGTGCTCCCGTACCGGCTCGCAATGTTGCTCGTGGTCGGGATGCGGGGGACGGATCTCGATACCACCGAGGAGAATCTGGTTATGGGGGCCATTACCGAGGGACTGCTGACAGCCCTGGGGATTCCGGCACACCGATGTGGTGAGTCGGATCCGGAAGGCGATGTGGCCGCCGCACTTGCTGACGTGAACGCGGGACGGACCGCCGCGCTGTTGATCAAGCCGGGCCTGTTCGGCTGGGGTGCCTCCAGGTGACATCCAAGAGGCAAGCGATCGCGGCGATCCTCGATGCCGCCAGGTCCACCCCGGTGATCTGCACAACCGGATACACCTCCCGCATCGCGCAGAGTCTGGGCCATCGTCCCCACCACCTCTACATGACCGGATCAATGGGGCTGGCGGCAGCGATCGGCGCCGGAATCGCGTCGGCCACCGAACGCCCGGTCATCGTCATCGATGGGGATGGAAGTGTTCTCATGAACACCTCGGTGCTGTGCACCATCGGCTCCATGCCGGAGCTGCCCCTCACGCACATCGTCTTGGACGATGGCCAGTACGCCTCAACGGGCGGACAACCCACCTACTCCGAGCGCCACGACCTCGCGGGCATCGCGTCAGCGGCGGGCTATCCGTACGTCATGTCGACCACTGAGCCGGCCGAGCTCACGGCGACGGTCGCGCGACGAACAGCGGGGCAGGCGGGCCCGCTGTTCCTGCATTGCCGGGTGTCGCCATCGGTCGAGGACCCGGGACCTCGGATCGCGGAGGCGCTGCACGAGCATGCGGCGGGGTTCCAGCGGGCGGTGCTCGGCCAGGCCGCTGCGGGATAAGGTCATCGCCGGTGCCGGCCGCCACCTCGTTGATCTGCGCCAACCGCGTGTCTCCGACTACCCGCCGGCTGCTGGGCAGCCGGCACGGCTTGTCCACTTTCATCGCCGGGTTGTCGGCCGCATCCAGGTATCCGTCCGCCACTGCTCACCGATGCAGGCAGCGAAGGGCGGCCACCAGATGCTCGGCAGCGGATCGGCGTGTACCGCCGATTTCAGCCTGACGGGTTGCGGGTCTATGCCATGACCCCGGTCCGGCGGGGTTGCTCGCCGGTCCAACGGTCGAACAGACGGATGGTGATGATGTCCAAGCGCAGCCAGCGGTCGCACGGCCAGGAAGCTTCAGGTTGGAACGGCAGGGGTCGTCGTCGGCGCGCAGCTCGTCAAGGCAGCCGGCCACCCACGTTTCTCGGCGTTGCCAAGGAGCAGTTTCCAGTCGGCCAGCTCGTCCATCAGGGCGTGTGCCTCGAGCATGTGGTAGATCGACGGACTGAACTCGAGGGACGGGTCACCGACTGTCACCCCGGACTGGCCGCCGGGTCGCTGGGCGAGGACGGCTACACCCGGGCGACTGCGCCGTACATGGACACCTCGGCTGGCACGGGATGCTGGTCGCGGTCCGGGCGCCACTCGCTGATCGGCACGACCCCCGGTTCGACCAGGTCCAG